>JAIELU010000266.1 GCA_019752775.1 Campylobacterales bacterium
ATATTCAGGTGGTGTAAAAAGAAGACTGAATATTGCAATTGGGTTATTAAACTCTCCAAAAATCATCTATTTTGATGAACCAACGGTTGGTATTGATCCACAATCTAGAAAATATATATTAGATGTAATAAAAAATTTAAATAAAACATTAGATACAACTATCATTTATACTTCTCATTATATGGAAGAAATTGAATTTTTATGTGATGAAATTGCTATTTTAGATAAAAAAAGAATTATTATACAAGATAAAAAAGAAAATCTAATACAAAAAAAATCTATTATTTCTATACAACTAGAAAACAGAACTATTGAAGTTGATGTGCTAAATTCTTATGATAATTTTTTAAATATTATGAGTGAATTAAAAAATGAAAATGAAAAAATAATTAATATAAATTTCATAGATAAGAATCTTGAAAATATGTTTTTATCTCTTACAAAAGAGGAGCTTAGAGATTAATGTTTAAATATATTCTAAAAAAAGAATTTCTTTTAATCTTTAGAGATATTCATGCATTATTAGTACTATTTATAATGCCTGCCGTTTTTATTTTAATTATGTCTCTTGCTTTAAAAAATACATATTCAGATTCATTTGAAACAAAACTAAAAGTAGCAGTAATTACTGAAGAAAATATTGATACAACGACCTTTGTAAAAGATTTAAATAAAAGTTCATATTTCAGCGCTGATTTACTTTTTGAAGAATCATTAAAAACATTGATATATGATAAAAATTATGATTTTGTAATAAAAATTGATAAAGATTTTAAAAATAAAATAAATACAAATGAAGAAAATTTTCAAATCCAAAGTTATAGTAAAGCAGATACTAACAAGGAGTATTTTTCTATTTTAAAGAATTCGATTGTTGAAATCATCTCAAAAAATATAATGAAAGAATACTTTATAAAATCAAAAATTGATGGAAAAGTATTATCTCAATTAAGTCAGAAAATCAATAACTCATATATTTATAAAGATGATAAAACAAAAACAAAACCTAATTCTGTACAACAAAGTGTTCCAGCATGGCTTGTTTTCTCAATGTTTTTTATATTAATTCCTATTTCTAATACTTTTATTAACGAAAAGAATTTTGGAACAATTTCAAGAATTAGAAGTATAAATGTATCTTTATTTCCTATCTTACTTGGAAAAATATTACCTTATTTTATAATAAATCAAATACAAGTAATAATTATGATTTTAATAGGAATTTATATCGTTCCTTTATGCGGTGGAGATTCTTTAGTAATAAATGGTAATTACTTACTTATATTTTGCATGAGTAGTGCCATATCAATATGTGCTATTTGTTTTGCTTTACTTATAGCAAATATTAGTAAAACAACTGAAGAGGCAACTTCAATTGGTGGGGTAATTAATATAATTTTTGCTGCTTTAGGAGGAATTATGGTTCCTAAATTTGTAATGCCTGAATTTATGCAAAATATAACTTCTTATTCTCCTATGTCTTGGGGCTTAGAAGGATTGTTAGAGATTTTTATTAGAGGTGGAGATTTTAGTAATATAAAGATTTATTTGTTATATCTACTCATCTTTGCTACAATATCTTTATTATTAGCATATATATTATTGAAAAAAGGTAGAAATTAATGTCAGATTTAAAATATGAATTAAAGAAATTAATTATTGAAGAGTGTGAAAAAGAGTGTGAAATTGAAGATGTAAAAGATGATGCACCTTTATTTGGTCCAGAATCTGTTTTAGAACTGGATTCAATGGATGCACTTCAAATATCTATGGCTTTACATAAAAAATATGGATTAAAAACAACAGATAGTAAAGAGCTTCGAAAAATAATGGTTTCAATTAATACTTTAGCTGCATATATAGAATCTAAATAATGAATAAAGTTTATATTACTGGTTCTTCAATTATTTGCGCACTTGGAAATAATAAAGAAGATTCAGTAAAAAAGATTGAACAAATAAATGATACTAATTATTCTAACTATTTAGAAGAAAACTATGAAGATATAAAATATTACCGAATAAAAAAAAGTTTTGATTCACATAAAGAAAAATTTTATTCAATTTTAAAAGAAGTGGTTTTAAAAGCAATAGAAGATGCAAAACTTACACAAGAAGAAACACAAGAATTACATGTTTTTTTAGGATCAACTTCAATGTCAATTTCAATAGTTGAAGAAGAACATCTAAAATATAAAAAAAATCTATCAACAGATAAAATAAAACATATCGGATATGGAGAAATTGGGAATTTTATAGAAAACCTAATTAACTCAAAATACAGCTCAACTATTGTCCAAACAGCCTGTACGTCAAGTGTAAATGCAATTTGTTATGCAAATGATTTAATTAAAAATAATAAAATAAAAAGAGCATTAATTATAGGTTTCGAATTTTTTAATCATACAACATATAGAGGATTTGAATCATTAATGCTCTTAAGTCCATCAGGGGAATATAAACCCTTTGATATAAATAGTGATGGCTTAATCCTAGGAGAAGCTTGTTCTGCTGTAATCTTAGAATCAGAAAAAAAATATACAAGTGATTTCGAGATATTATCTTCAAATAATAGCTTTGATAGCTATTCAGTTACAAGTTCAAATCCAAATGGAGAAGTAAGTTTATCATGTATGGAACAAGCTTTAAATAAAGCAAATATTTCAATACAAAATCTTACTTGTCTAAAAGCACATGCAACAGGAAGTGAAAATTCTAATTTATCAGAAGTTACGGCAATTGATAAATTGTTTAAAAAACATAATCAAAAAACTAATGTTGTAATATTAAAACCTTACATTGGACATACTCTTGGAGCTTGTGGTACAAATGAAATAGTATTATTATGCGAAAGTATTAAAAACAATTTTTTACCAAAAACAATAAATTTTTATGAGAAATATAATAATATTAATTTCACTCCTTTATTAGAAAACAAATATATAAATCAAGCAACTATTCTTTTTCACTTTATTGGATTTGGAGGAAGTAATACTTCTATAATTTTAAGTAATGAGAAATAATATGTATATACAAAGTATATTTAAACAAATAAATGGTTCAAAAGTTGCCAAAGAATATAGAGATGAGCTAAAAAGTATCTGTAATTTAAACTTAAGAAGAAATTCAAAGTTTAATTTGATGTCTATTTTGGGAGCTTTAAAAACATTAAAAGATGTAAATTATAAAGATAGTTTATCTATTTATATTGCAAGTGAATATGGTTGTGTTGAAGATTTATTAAAAGTTTTAGAACAAATTAATTCAGAAGATTCAATGCTTATGCCATTTGATTTTTTAAATGTTAATACAAATAATACAGGATTTCTTATTGCACAAGCTTTGAATACTTTTGGAAATAATATAAATATTACTTCTGAAGATTTTTCTTTTGAAAAATCATTTGAATTAGCTTATTTTGATTTTAATACAAAAGATATAAAAGAGATTTTAATTGGAGGAGTTGATGAATCACTTGAAGAGATAATCAACCATAATTCAATTACTCATAATTTAGAAAATGCTATTTCACAAGATGGTTCATCATGGTTATATATAAATGACAAAAAAGAAAATTCCATAGCAAAGGTAAAAGCATTCGAGTTTTTTACAAATTTAGAAGAATTAAATTCATATCTAAAAGTAATCAACTATAGTATTATAGGATTAAATCAATATGCTAGAAAATATCAAAAAGAATTAGATATAAATAAAGATTTAATTTTTGATAATCAAAATAATTTTTATGGAACAACAAGTGCTGGTGATATTATTGATATTTTAAATGAAAAAAAAGAGTCTTCTATCTATATTAGTTTAGACTCTAAAAAAAGAGCCTATTTGTTTTGGTTTGAAAAAATTAAATAGTTTTTAGAATCTTAAAAGCCTCTTCTTCGAAAATCGAGGCTTTTACTAAAATTTCTGAAATTTCTTTAGCATTTAATTTTTCAATTTTTTTCGCAGATTCTACACATTTTAAGGCAAATAATCTAAGAGTATCTCCTGCTTCTGTAATTAATTCACTTGCCTTTTGCAGCTTATCTTTATCTAATTCATAAGCTTTTGCTTCTTGTAAAAATGCAGCATACAAAAATCTAAATCCACCACCACCCGTTCCTATTTCTTCTTGCATTCTTACAACATGTGTCAAATAATTTTTAACATATCTTACATCTTTATTATTTTGCAACTTTTCAATTGATTTAGCTAATCGTCTCATACCTTTTACTCCTGCAAAAGGGAAAGGGGTAAGCATTGATTTTGCATTTTTTCTAATAGCTTTTTTCAATATAAAAGTATAATCAATATTAGTTGGAATATAAGTAGGATAATAAATAAAACCTTTTGGTGAAAATACACCTTTTGCAAATCTTGCAGTAGTTAAGTCTTTTTCACTACACTCAACAACATCTTCAAAAACAGGATCCGATACCTTATAGTTTTTACCACTTTTCCCATAAACTAAAAGATTATGAGCATTAAAATGAAATCTCATATTTTCTGGCATATAAGGAAGATAAAATACGGAAGTTTGCAAACCAACTAATTTTTTTTCATCTTCAACCAATCTTGTTAATTCTAAATTTGCTTCTAAAATATCTTTATATTGTTTTTTGAAAACTTTTACACCTAAAATCTTTTCAATATTTTTTACAATATTTTTAGGAAGATCTCTATATGCAATTAAAGGCATATTATTTAATTTAACTATAGGAAGAAATACAAAAGATAAAGTGCTAGTAATTCCAAAAGCCATTGGTTCGCTTATCGGTAAACCATAGTGAGTTAATAAAGTAGAAACCACTCCACTTTCACAGTGAGCAAATTGAGAATGATTAAACTCCTCTATCATATTTAAAATCCTTTAGTTCATCTATTTTTATGTTAAATGCATCTGCATATTTTTGTAAAATTTTATTATTCAATTTTTTAAAGTGTTTCATTTTTAGATGTCTTTTTACTCTAAATGAAAACATATCAACTACACTTGCTAATGTTGGTAAATCCATTCTATTTTTATACATAAAATATTTAATAGGAGAAGCTATATCATTTTTTATATCTTCTAAACACTCTTTTTGTAACTCTTCGTACTCTTCTACTGCGGTTATTGTAGCAAATTCCTCAACACTACTTGCATAATTTATTCTTTGAAATTCACCACTTTCATTTGTTCCATACATTACTTTTCTTTGACCATTTAATGTAGAGTTATTTTCTTGTGGTACCTCAATTTTTTTCATTATACTACTTCTAATGACATAAATGCAGTTGAAAATCTTCCACTTTCAGGAATATAACAAAGAATCTTTTGCCCTTTTTCTAATTTTCCACTATTAAATAGTTCTTCTAGCATTATATATATAGAAGCACTTCCAGTATTTCCATGCGTAGTTAAATTTGTAAACCATTTTTCATAAGGTATTTCAAAATTTGCTTTAATTAATCCATCATACAACTTATCTCTAAAATATGTTGAAGAATAATGAGGAACAAAATAATCATAAGTTGAAGATTCAATACCTCTTTTTTTTATTATTTCTAAAAGAGGTTTTGTAACTGTGTATTCAACAATATTTTCATTTAAAAGCTTTACATCTTGTTTAACACTCAATAAAGATTTTTCCATAATCTCTTTTTGTTCATATGCTCTCCAAGATTTGATTGAATTATCTTCTTGAATTTCTAAACCACTATACATACAAACAGGCATTTCTCCTGCATAAGATAAAATATCTATGAATTCTATTTTTAACGAAATTTTATTTTTATTAGGAAGATTTTCAACTCTCATAGCACCAGCTCCATCTGAAAGCATCCATCTTAAAAAATCTTTTTCAAATGCAATTCCTGCATTTTTTTCAAGCTCATCTAATTTATGATTTGATTCTTCTGTAAAATTTCTTGCACTTAGAATTGGAGATGAAGCCTCAGAACCACAAGCAACAGCTTTTCTTATCTCTCCTGCTTTAATTCCATAATATATATATTTTAAAGCATTAATTCCACTAAGACAAATACCTGATGCAGAAATAGTTTCAATTGAGGATATGCCTAATTCTCCTTGTACCATTAAAGTATGTCCAGGCATTAATTGATCAGGTGAAGTTGTACCACAGGCTAAACATTCAATATTTTTTAATGAGAATTCTTCATCCACAAGTTTATTTATAGCATTTGAACAAAGTTGTGCATTTGTGAATAAAGGTTTTTGAGTTCCTTTTTCAAGTACATAAAATCTTCTTTTTATTCCATTACTTCTTAAAACAATACTTTTTGCCTTTGATTTTTTACCACCAATATATCCCAAATATTCCTCAATATCTTTATTCTCAACAGGTTCATTTGGCATAAATTTTTGAATATTATTTATATATACATCTAACATTTTTATTGGAAATCCTTCATTCTTTCTTCACTGCTACCTGATGGCAACTCATAGAACTCTTTTTGTTTTTTTACTGATTTTTCATTTACTATTCTTAAAATTGATTGAATTATCATATTAATTGGAACTACTGTTATTATCATAAATAATAAAAAAACCAAATATAACATTACAATAGGTTTTCTTTTTAAAGAACCTGGTTTACCAAGTTTTCTTATCAAACTCCCCCAAATTAAAAAGCTTTTTGTTGCAATTTTTTCACTTTTAATAAGTTTTGCATTTACCTCAACAGCTTTTAATCCCCAAAGTAAACTTTTATTCTCTTTTTCTTTATTATTCTTTAATGCATTTAATAAAGCTTTACCAAATCTTTGAGATTTCACTATCTCATTTTCATCAATTCCTGCTGTACTTAAACCCAAAATAGAATTTTTTTTGCCTGTTAACATCCATCTGGGAGTTGTTATAAATGTTTCTAAAGAGTTTCCTTTATCAATTAAAACTACATTATCAATTAAATTTGCATTTAAATCAATTAGTAGTTGCTTCATTTTTTCTTGAGCCATTATCCACATATTTCTGCAACCAATAAGTGTAATAACTGGTTTATTTGCAAATTTTTTCTTTGCCCAATCAGATTTTAAAAAAGATGTCACGGGAATAGATGGAGATAAAAACCAAACTTGATAAGATAGAATTATTAAATCATAATCATTATCATCTTCAAAATCTTCAATTTCACAGGCTACTAAATGAACTGATTCGGGAAAAGTGTCCATAAAAGTCATCAAATCCCATGGGAAAGGATATGATTTTTTAGGTTTGATATTCTTATGTACTATTTGAATACTTTCATCTTCTAAAAAAAGTTTTGTAAAATTGTTAACGACCTTTGTTAATTGTCCTGTTTGAGAATATGAAACTACTAAAACTTTTTTTTGATTCAAAATAAAAACCTACAAATTTAAATTTATTATTTTAAAATAACATATTTTTGATTAATAAATAATAAGAGTGCAACATGGCAAGAATACCATATTACACAATTAATTAGTTTGCAAGTACCGATAATTGTACGTTAATAGCATTTTCTAAGTTTTTAATCCATCCATTATAATTTTTGTGGATTTGATTATTAGAAGCATCATAATTTAAATCTGTACTATCTTTATATCTAATTGAAAAACTATTTTCTGTATAAGGGATTTCAACAATCGCTGTATGAGATCTTGTATTTAATTTACCCATTGCCAAACCAGGTCTTATATTTGTAATAATCCAACCTTTTGATGCTCCTGCCATTTTAATTGCATCATAAACTTTAGATGAAGGAATTTTTGCTTCAATAGGACTATTTTCAACATTATAAACAGTAGCCCCTCTACACCCTGATAAAAGTATTAATCCAGCAAATACCACTCCACTTAACTTTAAAAATCTTCTCAAAACATTCTCCTTATTATTATTTAAATTATTATATTATACAATATTTTATAAGAGAATTAGTAATTTTTGACATTTTATTAATACATTTCATAGATTATTTTATAATATTTCTCTCAATAAAGAAGGGAATTGTCTTCCTATAACTGAATACAATTTTTAATGAGTACCCTTTTTTTGTTAAAAAAAAGGTACTAAATTATATATTACAATACCCCAGAAAGAGATTTTGCAATACCTTTTGACAATTCTTCTTTTGCTTCTTCAAATTGCAAGTTTACTTGATTTGCTGTACTTATTACTCTAGTTCTGTAAATTTTCCATTGAACATCATTTGTATTTACATTTTGACTAACAGTTGATGATGTTCCTTGATCTGAATAATTTTCTTCAGATTGAACTATTTTCTCATTAATCGCAGGTCTTTGTCTAATTTCAACATCTGTTACCATTGAATAATAAATATCTTTTACCATTGTATCAGCAAGAAGTCCAGCAACTGCACCAATAGCTGCACCAACACCTAAATTACTACCTGAACCTCCAGTTACTGCTGAAACTCCAAGACCTAATAATCCACCACCAAATCCACTTTTTAAGGCGCTATCTGAATCTGTAGCATCTGTTTTTCCTACTTGTAAAACATTCGCTTGAATCATAAAATATGCTTCATCTGGATCTGATACAACTTTAAATCCTTTTGACTCAAATGCTCTTTTGATTTGGTCTTCTATTTCAATATCTTTATCTGTTGTATTTCTTACTTTTACATAAACTATCTGTTTTTGAGAAGAAACTGGTTCTAAGAAAATTGAGTCACTCATTTTAGTCTGAATAACTAAGTCTCTTTTTTCAATTGCCGTCGTTGCTGCTCCGCAACCTGAGATAACTAAGCTTATAAATAAAGCACTAAAAACTAATAAACCTAATTTAAAAATATTTTTCAATTTTTTTCCTTAAAATAATTTTTGATATTCTACAAAATTAATCATTTAAAATTGTGTAATTTTAAATTCATATTTTAACCACCGTTGTTGTATATGGATTATATAACACATTTGCCCCAGATTGAATTTTTACATTTCTTCTTTGGGTAAAATCAACTTCATAAGTTCCACCAAAATCAACTGAAAATTTTGCACATAAAACTGCTGCTTGATTTATAACACTATCAGGAATAATTTTTTTACTATTTTGAACAATCACATGACAAGATGGTCTATCTTTTAAATGAAACCAAAAATCACTTGCTTTTGAATTTTCTAATAAATGAATATTTTCTCGTTCACTTGTTCCTAACATTATTTTAAATCCTTCAAAATAAAAACTTTCACAAGCTTGAGCTTTTTTAGTTTTAATTTGATTTCTCTCTTTTTTTGGAGATAAGAATTCACACTCTTCTATGCTATTTGCATTGTTAATATTATTCATTAGTCTTAATAAGAATTCTAATTTCTCATCTAAATTATCTTTTTCTAAAGAGATATTTAAAGCTTTTTGTTTCGCTCTTTTTGCTTTTTTAAATAAATCATTTGAATATTTTGATGCACTCGGCTTTTCTTCCAAATCAATATTTACTTCAAGTCCTTCATAATTAAAAACTTTAAAACTCTTTTGATAAGGTTTAATATTATGAAGATTTGACAAAATCAGATTTGCTTTTTCGTAAAGCATATTTGATTCAAGTTCTAATTCCTCTTTTTTTGGTAAAGCTTCTATTGTCTTTTTTAATTTTTTCGCTTTTTTATCTATTTGAGAAATTTTTTGTTTTTTTACATTTTCTAAACTTTGTTTCTCTTTTTCTTCATAAATTTCATATAAATACTCTTCAATGTTTGGAACTTCATCGATTTTTGGAATAAATGTTTGTTTTGGAATTTCATCTAATTTTATTCCAACCTTTACGACTCTACTTGAGGAAAATTCATCAACATGTCTTAAAGCTTCAATAATTATTCTATCTTCATCTAGAATTATAATATTTGTATGTTTTCCTGTAAATTCCAATTGTAAAATGGTTGTTAATTTTTTATATGAAGATGAAGAATTCACTCTGAAATTTATTATTTTGTCATCATTATAAAGTTCAACTGCCTCTATTTTAGAGTTATTAAATCTCTTTTGTAAAGCAACATCAAATGGTGCATTAAAATCTTTTTTAGAAGATAAAACTTTTTTAGATTTGAAGATTGTACTATTTCCTTTAGTAATATCAATATAAACTATATTTCTATTATTAAATTCAATTATAATAATATTATTATCAATTCTCTTGATAAACTTGATATTTTGGGCATTTACTAGTAGATATTCTACTATTTGTTTTAATAAAAAATGTTTCATGATTGTTCGCTTTTTGTAATATTTTCTAAGAGTTTCTTTATCTACATTTGGTATAATAGTATAAAATTTTTCGGTAGGAGTATAACATGAAATTATTAAAAGTTATCATGGCAGGGTCATTAGTATTAGGAGTTGCTTCAACTTCATTATCAGCTGATGCAGTTAAAGGTCAAAAATTATTCAGTAAATTATTAAAAGGTCCTTGTGATATGACAGGTGCAAAATTTGCAGCAAAACATACTCAAGATGAGTGGAAAGAATTAAAAACAGCTGGTAAATTCGAAGCTGAAGTAATTAAAATTTGTCCAAAAGTAAAAGCTGGTGAATTAAGTGAATCTGTACAAGAGAACATTATTGATTTTGCAATTGAATTTGCAAATGACTCTGGGAATGTTCCTTCTTGTTAATATTATAAGTTGGTATTATAAAAAGGGTGGCTTAAAAATCACCCTTTTTTAATGCTTTTTTTAAATCATAATTTTTATTGCATAAAAATAAAGGGAAAACATGAAAAAAAATCTTATTGCGTTATCTTGTGTTGCAGCATTTGCCACAACATCATTTTCAAGTGATGTTAATACAGAAATGTTTAAACAAATTCAAGCATTAAAAGCTCAAATCGAAGCTTTAGAAAAAAAGGTAGCTGCTCAAGAAACTGTGCAAATACAAAAAGTTGAACCTGCGGTGACAACTGTAGATGAAAAAAGAATTGAAAAAATTGAAAAAAAACTTGACACTGTTTCAAAAACAGCAACTGCTGCAAAAATTCAAAGTGCTCAAGATAACTTAAAATGGGATGTTGATTTTAGAACTCAAGTTGATAATATTCAATATAAACACGCCGATGGCTCAAAATCTGAAAACAATGCACTTTTAACAAATAGATTATGGCTTGGTGCAAAATATAAAGCTGATGATAATTCATCATTCTTCAGTAAATTATCATACAACAAAGCATTTGGAGATACGGCAAATCATAGCCAATCTAATACAAATCCAGGTTATGCAAATTTTGACTGGGTTACAAATGAAAATGCAACAGACAATACAATTAAAGTAAAAGAAGCTTATTGGTTATATACAAAAGAGAGATTATTTGGTGCAGATATTCCTTGGGCAGCATCTGTAGGAAGAAGACCTTCAACTGATGGTTTACCAATTAATATAAGAAATGACCAACAGCCAAACTCTCCGTTATCTCATACTGTTGATGTTGAATTTGATGGTTTCTCTGTTAGATTAGATACAGAAAATTTGACAGGATTTACAGGTTCATGGTTTAAAATCTGTGGAGGGAGAGGTTTAACAAATGCTAAACCTAGATTTGATATGTCAGGAACAGCATATTCTTCTGATGAAGAAAAAAATGTTGATATTGATATGTTAGGATTTATTGCTGTTCCTTATGATAATGGACAGTATTCAGTTCATATGAATTATGCAAGAGCTTGGAATTTAGTTGGTTTTACAAATAGCCAATTAGGGGCATATCAAACTGCAATGTCAACAGCATCTACTCCTTCACAAACTATGGATGCTTATAGCAATCTATCTTTTAATGATGTTGGAGATATGGATTTTGCTACTGTTTTATTTAAAACAGAAGGAATTGGAAATGGAATTTCTGATTATTTAGATAGCACTATTGCTTTTGCTTCATTTGCAGCTAGTAAAACAAATCCTAATGATAAAGGAATGTTAGGTTCACAAGATTCTGAAACAGGAACTTCAGTTTGGCTAGGAGTAAACGCACCTTGTCCAATTTTACCTGATAGTGCAAAAATAGGATTAGAATGGAATAAAGGAAGTAAATACTGGCGTTCTATGACTTATGGGGAAGATACATACGCAGGAAGTAAAATAGCAACTCGTGGTCAAGCATGGGAAGTTTATAGAACTCAAAAATTAACAGATGCTTTAAGTTTTGGTCTTAGTTATGTTTATATGGATTATAAATATTCTGGGTCAGGGGCATTCTTTGGTGCAGACGGAAATCCTGAAACTGCATTAGATGTAGTATCAGCGCAAGATGTTAGAGCTTATATGAGATATAAATTCTAAATAAAAAGAGGTTTTCCTCTTTTTATTTTAAGCAAAACTATATTTATCAAATTTATAAATTATTTTCTCAGCTAATTCAATCATTTTTACATTTAATACTTTAAACTCTTTATCTTTTATTCCAACCAATAATTCATCGTAAACATTTGCATAAGGGTAAAGAATAAAATATATATACTCTTTTGATTTTGATTCTTTATTTAACTCTTTAAACCAAAGAGCAAGAAGTGAGAAATAAAGCATTGAAGGATTAAATTCTTCATTTTCTTTTAGATTTTTTGAAATTTCATTATTTATAAAATTATATCCATCTAAAACTACTTTAATTCTATAATGTTTTCTATTTTTTAAATAGTAATTTTCTGGATATGTTACATTTGAAATTTGTTTTAACATATCAATACCAATATTATTAAATCTTTCAATTATGTCTTTATCCATAATATATTTTTTGTCCTCAATTTTAGCTACACTTTTATTTTTTGGGAAAATCAGTGTTAATACACCATTCTCAAAGGAGGCTTTAAAATCTTCTTCCTTTAGATTTTCCCCTACATAAAAGCTTCTTCTTAAGCTTCCGCTATAGCGTTCTCTACGAATATATCTGCCTTTTTTG
>JAIELU010000228.1 GCA_019752775.1 Campylobacterales bacterium
CAGCTCCGGCTGGAATATCGTAAGATTGAACAATATTACAACCTTGATTTGCCCAAAATTCTTGTAATTTTAATAGAATTTGTGAAAATGTAACCATTTATTTAATTCCTAACTCTTTATTTATTTTATCTTTATCAAAACCACAAATCCATACATTGCCTATGAGAATAACAGGTGCTCCCGTACATTTGTGCTTTTGACAATCTTTTAATGCTTCTTTATTTTTTGATAAATCTATAATATTGTATTTTATCTTTTTAGTTTTTAAGTAAGAACTAGCCTCTTTGCACCATTTACAATTTGGTAAAGTAAATAGTGCAACAGGTTTCATTATAAAATTACTTCTATTTCTTTTGAATCAGTTTCAACAGCTTTTGCTTTTACGATTCTGTCTTCTTTTAATTTAATTGAAAGTTCTTTATCAGTAACAGCTAAAATTTGCATTGCTAAGTAAGCTGCATTAATTGCTCCTGATTTTCCAAGTGCAACTGTTGCTACTGGCATTCCAGCTGGCATTTGAACAGTTGAAAGCATTGCATCCATACCGTCCATTGCTCCACCTTTCATTGGAACTCCAATAATTGGTTTAGTTGTAGTTGCTGCTAATGCACCAGCTAAATGTGCTGCCATTCCAGCAGCTGCTATAAATACAACAGCACCTTTTTCTTCTGCTTCTTTAACATAATCTTTAGTTCTTTCAGGTGATCTGTGTGCTGAAGATATAATCATTTCGTACTTAACATTAAATTTTTCAAATGTATCAGCACAATTTTTCATTATTTCATAATCTGATTTACTACCCATAATAATTGATATAAAATTCATTTTAATCCTTTTTTTATTTTTAAAAGTCAAAGATTATATCAAAAACTATCTAATAGTTTTATAATCTTATTTACTTTTAATTTATTCCAAGACTCAAATTTATTTATAGTTAAACTATCATTTTCATAAACGAATTTTGAGAGATTTTTTGATTTATCTTCTACAAAAATTGCTTTTGTATATTTAAAATATTTTATTTTATTTTGATAATCACTTTGTGTAAAAATCGCAACTGTTGGTATCATAAAAGCATCACTTATATGAAAAGTTGAAGTATCCGTTGTGATAATTTTATCCATTGTTGAAATAATATAGATAAAATCATTCACATTTTTTGACTCTTTTGACAAGTCTAAAAATCTATCATCTTTAATTTTTGAATCAATTAAAAGTGTTGAAATTATGACATAATCATCATCTTTTAATAAAAGTTCTTTAAGAATATCAATAGCAATATTTTGAGGAATAGATTTGTTTACATTTGCAGAATATGGATGATATAAAAGTAATTTACCTTTTGATTTTAATTCAGAAAGTTTATCTTTTAAAGTATCTGCTACTTTATAATTTGGAATGTTTAATTCATTATATTTTTCATTTTCACTAACGATTTTATAATTTATTCCAAACCTAAAAAGCCAAGCGTCTACATAATTTAAAGAATTTAGTTCCAAAAATTTTATTGACAAACTATTATCTATAAAATAATCATATTCACATAATTTTTGTGAAGTAATACTTAAAGGAAAAATATTATTTATATAATCTTGTGTTTCATATATTTGTTTATCTCTTGAATAAAAACTGTTGTTTGAAGCGTTGAGATAAATATCAAATTTTATATTTTTATGAATCTCTTTTAATTTTTTATAAAGTATTCTAAGAGCGGTACAAGAAGAGACTATTTCACTAATACTAATACCAACTCCACCAATTAGAGCTATTGAAACTTCATCTTTTTTTTTATTTTTTAATTGTTTATAAATATCTACTTTTTTAATATCTAAAAAAGTTTTCTCTATTAAATCTTCTCGATAATTATATTCATTAGGATTTAAAATACCCAATTCTGTAGGAAAGTTTTCAAGAACTCTAATTTTATCTTCAACAAATACTTTTGTGAAATATTTTTCTTTATCAACTTTCTCAAATATTTTTTTTAAATCTAGAAAATCATCATATGTCGTAATATACATAGTTGAATTTTCTAAATCAGATGGATCTTTAAATTTTAAATAATTAACTAAAGTTCCATCAGTAGTCTTAATATTTACATTTTGTGTAACTCTAAAAAATATCATTAATCTTATCTATTGTTATTCAACAATTGTTCCATCAACATTTTCAATTCTAAACATTGTCAAATATGGAAGAGTTCCTGGAAGTTTTATTTTATTTACATTTCCACTATGAACTGATTCTAACTCTTTATTTGTTTCAGTTAATATTTTTTTGAAATTAATATAATAAATTCCATCTTTTTTAAAAATTTTTCCTATTTCATTTTCACACTCTTCTAAAGTTTCGCCCATTGGAGTAAATATTTCTATATCTTCATTTGGATAAACTTTATATTTACATAAAAAATGTTCTTCATCTTGAGTAACAAGTCCTGTAACTTCGTAAGAACCTTTACTTAAAGCATAATCATGGTTTTGTGAATCTGTTTTCTCAAATGGTCTATGAATTAAATAGGCATCAGTAAAACCTCTATTTTTTGTTGTATAAAGTTCTCTTTGATATTTGTCAGCTTCAAATTTACCATCATAATAGTCATCAATTGCATTTCTATAAGCTTTTGCAGTAACTGCTGCATAATATGGTGATTTTGTTCTTCCTTCAATTTTAAGTGAATCAACAGCACCTGAATCTAAAATTTCTTTTATATGCGAAGCTAAATTCATATCTTTTGAATTAAAAATATAAGTTCCAACGCCTGGTTCTTCTTCAAGTCTAAATAATGTACTATGGTCTTCATTTGCAGCATATAATGTATATTCAAATCTACAATCATTTGCACAAGATCCTCTATTTGGGACTCTTCCCATTTGAACTGCACTTACTAAACATCTTCCTGAATATGCAAAACACATAGAACCATGAACAAAAATCTCAATTTCCATATCAGGTAAATGTTTTTTAATTTCAACAACATCTTTTAATGAAATTTCTCTAGCAACTACAATTCTTGTAACTCCCATATCCCAAAATACTTGAGCATCAAGATAGTTTAAAACATTTGCTTGAGTTGATAAGTGAATATCAATTTGTGGAGCAATTTCTCTACATAATTTCACAACTCCTGGAGCTGCCACGATAAACCCATCTGGCTCAAGTGAAGCCATAGTTTCAATGTGTTTTTTTAATAACTCAATTTGTGAATTAAAAGGAAAACCATTGATTGTTGCATAAACTTTTTTACCACGGGCATGTGCGTAATCAATTCCCTCTTTAAAAGTTTCAAATGTAAACTCTTTTCCAGCTCTAATTCTTAAACTAAAGTGACTTACCCCTGCATATACAGCATCAGCACCATATTTAATTGCAATTTTTAATTTCTCTAAATTTCCAGCAGGTGATAATAACTCTACTTTTTTATTATTCATATAATTCCTTTAAACACTTTATACTATTATTTTTATTTTTTGATTGGCATTATATCTATTTTTAAATAAATATAGAAGTGGATAGTTTTACTCTTATTTTGAATAGTTTTTATTTTAGGAAAGCTTAAAAGCTTTCCCATTCATCATCTTCTTTTTTTTGTGATGTTATTTGTTTACTTGCAGGAGCAGGAGTAGTTTCATGTTTATGTTGAACGAAACTTTTTGGAGTTTCAGTTTTTACTGTTGATTGAGCTTTAGTTGAAATATTTACTTCTGAAATACTCTTTTTAACAACATTATCTTTTTTAATTTGATCTAAATACTTAAAGACATTTATAGTTGAACTATCTAATGTTTGAGATAAAGTAGTTAAAACATCTTTATTTGATAAATCTTTACAATCTTCATTTATATAATCTTGAACACTATTATGAACTAAATCATGATTAGATTTTAATAATTTCCAATTTTCTGTTTTTGTAAATGATTTTCCTAAATTTTCTTCTTCTACTAACCATTTTCCTAAATCACATTCTGTTGGTTTACTAACAGTCCATGCAACTTTTGTTTTACCAACTTTCTCAAAGTTTACTAATTTAAACCTTATATGATCATTTTTTAACTTAGAAATTTTGAATACTAAATCAATATCTTCTATTTCTTCTTTTGATGCTTCTTTAAATTTTGCTCTATCTGCAATTTTTAGTAAATTCTCTGATAATACCGTAACTTCATTTGCTAATTCACTTATTATTGTTGCTGAATTCGCATTAACTTGCGTTGCATGATCGAGTTTATTAATAGTATCATTTATTTGGATAATTCCTTTTTCTTCTTCTCTACTACCTTGTGAAACATCTTCTATTAAACTTATTGTTTCATTGATTTTAGAGTTTAAAGTTGCATATCCACCAATCATTTCATTAGCAATTGATTTTCCTTCATTTGCTTTTGATGTTGCAATTTGAACAATATTTTTAATCTCTTTTGCAGCATCAGCACTTCTATTTGCAAGATTTCTTACTTCTGCTGCAACTACTGCAAATCCTTTTCCAGCTTCTCCCGCTGTTGCTGCTTCTACTGCTGCATTTAAAGAAAGAATATTTGTTTGAAATGCTATTTGGTCAATTACTGTAATTGCATCATTTATTGATCTAACTTGATTATCTATATCATCCATAGCTCTTGTAGTTTTAGAAGCTAATATTTCACCCTCTTTTGAAGAGACTTGAAGTTGTGTTGCCAAAGATGACATTTGATGTACTTTTTGTACACTTGATTTTACAATTGAAGTTATCTCTTCAACTGCGGCTGCTGTTTCTTCTAAAGATGCTGCTTGTTCGTTTGCTGATGCAGATAGTTTATTTGCAGCATTAGATAATATATTTGTATCGTCATTTAATTTTCTACCACTTGTAATAATCATTGATAAAAATTCTGAAACTGTAACCCCAATTAACTGAGTACTTGCCGCTAATGAAGATATAATTCCATTAACTTTTGATGTTTCAATTTTTGAGTTAGTAACATTAAAATTTGAATTTCCATATTCAATTAAAACATTATTCAAATTTACTAGATTTTCATTTGTTCTATCAATCATTGAATTGATTGAGTCTCTTAATTTTCTAATTTGTGGGTTTGAAGATGTTTTTTCAATTTTATATACATAAAATCCATTAATTACTTTTTCTATAACTTCATCAACATTTTCAATTACTTTTGAATCTTCATCATATCCAACTTTTAATTTATGAATATATCCATTGAAACTATCAACTAATTTTCCAATTTCATCATTTGATTTCTTTTCGATTCTATCAGCTTTATTTGTTCCCTCGCTTATATCTATAATCGCATTATTTAAGTTTTCTAAAGGTCGTATAATCGCTTGTTTTATAAAATAATTATAAACTAAATAAACAATAATTATTGCAATTAATGAGAAAATTAAAATACTAATTACAATTTTAGAAATCTCTTCATTAATATTTGTTTCCATTAATGCAACTTCATTTTCTATATCATCAACATAAGCACCTGTTCCAATTATCCAATCCCATGGTTCAAATTTTTGAACATAAGAGAATTTTTCTTTTGGATCATTTTTCTTTTCTGGTTTGTCCCACCAATATTTAACTAAACCACCAGCTTTATTTTCATTTGATACTTTTGCCATTTCAACAAATAGTTTTTTTCCCTTAGCATCTACATTTGCAGATAAATCTTTACCATCTAAATGTTTACTAACAGGATGCATAATCATTTTAGGACTTGAATCATTTATCCAAAAATAGTCATTATTTGCATATCTCATTTCACTTATTGTTTTTAAAGCTTCTGCTTGCATTTTTGAAGTTACATCATCAACGTATTCACCTGTTCCAATAACCCAATTATATGGTTTAAATAATTTTACAAAAGATACTTTTAATTGTGGTGCTTCAAATCCAGGTTTTGGCCAAACATAATCAACAAAACCTTCTCCATTAGCTTTTGCAACAGTTGCAAATTCTTTAAAAATTTGTTTTCCACCTTTGTCTTTGTAATCAACTAAGTTTTTCCCATTTAATTCAGGTTTAATAGGATGAATAATCATAACTGATTCTGTGTCATTTATCCAAAAATATCCTGTACTTCCATATCTTGTTGAGTCAACAATTGATTTTAATCTATTTTTTAATGCCTCTTCTGATAAAGAACCTTTTGATTTCTCATATTCAGCTTCTAAAATAGAAAAAGAAAGTTTGTTTGATTTTTTAATTGCTCTTGAACTTCAACTTTAATTTTATCTATTGAAGTTCTATTGTGATAAGCTTCAACTGTTTTAACGGCTAAAGATACATAATTTTTAAGTTCTAGCTCTTTTTTTACATAAGCTTCATTTTTAAAATTTTCAATATTTTTAGCTGAAAAACTTTTAATTGAATAAATGGAATCAACAGCAATTGCAACTGATACAATTATAATTGTAATCAAAGAAAGAAGTAAAATCTTACCTTTAATAGATATCTCTTTGAACATAATAATCCGCTCCTAAGCTTTATAGATTCTTATATAATATCCTTTGTAAGATTAATTTGTCAAGGATTTAGGATTTTAAAAGGTTCTTTGCAAAATCTAAAGCTTCAGGAGTTACTTTCTCACCACTTATCATTCTTGCAATTTCATTAATTCTTTCTTTATTATTTAATTCTTTTACTAAAGATTTTCCATTTATTTTATCTACTAAAAAATGCTGATCTGCACTTGAAGTTAATTGTGGTTGGTGAGAAATTGCAAATATTTGATAAGAATCACTTAATTTTTTTAAAACTTTTGAAATTGCATCACTCTCTTTTCCACTTAAATTAGCATCTATTTCATCTAAAAAAAGTATCCCATTATCAACAATATCAAACTCACTCATAGATGTTAAAAGTGCAAGTCTGAGTCTATTATATTCTCCTGAACTAATAGTGTCTAAACCCACACCATTTAATTCAAAATTTACTTCATCGAACCCAGAAAAATCAAGAACTTTTTCTTTTATTACTATTTTTGCATTACTTAAATACAAGAACTTTAAATATTCATTTATTTTCTTTTCTAAAATTAATGAGCTTTCTTTTCTATAAGTAGAAATTTCTTTTGCCAAAAGTGATAACTTTGTATTTAATTCCTCAAACTCTTTTTCTAATTTTTCTTTTTGGAAAAAGATATTTTCATAAGATGATAATTCAACTCTTTTTTGTTCTTTATATTTTAAACACTCTTCAATAGAACCAAATCTTTTTTGTAATGCTGATAGTTTTTCTATTCTATCAAGAACATTTTCTATATTTATCTCATCAAGTTCATGTAATGAGTCATTAAATCTTTCAAAAATATTGTTTAATTCATTCATTGATTCATCAAAAAAACTCGAATCAACTTCCATTAATTCTAATGCTGCTGTAACATTTTGATTAAATTCCATAATTCCAGATGCTTTTTTAATTGCAACTTCAACTTTTTCTTTTTTAGCTAATCTTTTTTTAATCAAATTTAGCTCTTCATATTCATCAATGCTTGGATTAATTTGCTCAATTTTATCTATTTCAAATCTTGCAAACTCTTTTAAATCTTCTAATTTAGTTTCATCATCTAATATTTTTTGTAATTCTTTTTTTGTATATACTGATTTTTTATAAGATATACTAAAATCTTCTTTTATCTTTTTAAACTCTTTCTTTTTCTGTAATGTTAATTTATCCAAAAAATCTAAAAGTTTAAAACTATCAAATTCTGACGTGTCTTTTAAATTTAAATGTTTTATCAACTTCATTGAAAAATCATTAAGATTCTTTTTTGATACGGATTGATTATTTAAAAAATATCTTACTTTGTCTTTTTTTATACTCTTAATAATAATATCATCATCAAAAGACAAATCATAAACCTCGTCATTAATATTTGAATAATTTAACAATACTTCACCCATATTCGCTTTTACATCAGTTAGGGCAAATAATGATAATATTGCTTGCATTAATATTGATTTACCAGCACCACTTGGACCTGTAAAAATATTTAACCCATTTTTAAACTCTAAATCTACTTCTTCAAAAGATAAACAATCTTTTAAGTATACTCTTGATATCAATGTTAATTACCCCATCTTAGTTTTTCATTTAATACTTCAAAATAATTTCTTTGAATTCTATGTATCATTTTTGCTTTCTTTTTTGCTATTTTAATTTTTATTGATTGATTTTGTTCTACTTCATAAATATCTTGTCCATCAACAATAACAACAGCTCCTTGATTATCAATTATTTTAAACTCTATTTCAAAATCAGCTGGCATTACAAGAGGTCTTTGTGTTAAGGAATGAGGAGCAACAGGTGTTACAATAAATGCTTCTGTTAAAGGATAAACTATTGGTCCACCAACTGACAAATTATATGCTGTTGAGCCAGTCGGGGTAGAAATAATAACTCCATCTCCATAATATGAATTAAAATGTTTTCCATCTATTTTTCCATCTATTTTAATCATTGATGAAATTGATTTTCTCGAAATTACAATATCATTAAAAGCAACAAATTTATTTAAATTTACACTTCCCTCAACCATCATTCTATTATCAATTTTATAAATATTTTTTTTTAAATCTTCAATAAATTGTGGTAATTGTTCCATTGAAATATCTGTTAAAAATCCTAATGTTCCTAAATTTATTCCTAAAACTGCTTTATCAAATTTAAAAGATTTTCTAACAACTGAAAGTAAAGTTCCATCACCACCAACTGAAATTAAAAAATCTACTTTTTGACACAATTCTTCTAATGAATATCCTTGTAAAGAAATCATGTTTGCAGAATTATCTTCTAAGTAAATATTAATATTAGATTCTTCAAAAAGAGTCTTAATTTTTAAATATATCTCTTTTAATTCAGGACTTGAAGGCTTTAAAATAATTCCTGCACTTTTAATATTCATTAATAATTCAATATTCTTTTCTATTCTCAAAATTATTCCAATTTTTTTAAATTTATATAAATCATTTTAGCCAATTATCTTAATAACTTAAATAAAATTAAATAAAAAAAAGGGATATGCAAAAGCATATCCCTTTAAAAAATAATAATTAAAAATTATCCATTTCTTTTTTTAATAATCTCATCAGAAACATTTTTTGGAACTTCAGAATAATTATCAAAAATCATTGAATATGTTGCTCTACCTTGAGACATTGATCTTAAGTCTGTAGAGTAACCGAACATTTCAGATAATGGAATTAATGCAACAACTAGTTTAACACCAGCTCTATCATCCATAGACTGAATTTGTCCTCTTCTTTTATTACAATCGCCGATACAATCACCCATATAATCTTCAGGTGTTTCAATCTCAACTCTCATAATTGGTTCTAAGATTACAGCTTGAGCAGCAGCAGATCTACAACCTTGTTTGAATCCCATTGAAGCAGCTAATTTAAACGCCATTTCAGATGAATCCACATCATGGTATGAACCATCATATAAATCTACAGAGATATTAACTAATGGATAACCAGCTAAAATACCACCTTGCATTGCTTCAAAACAACCTTTTTCAACAGCAGGTACATATTCTTTTGGAACTGTTCCACCTTTAATAGAGTTTGTAAAAATAAAGTTTTCTTCACTATCAGAAGGTAATGGAGAAATAGTTAAATATACATGACCATATTGACCTTTACCACCTGATTGTTTTGCGTATTTATACTCTTGTTTAACCGCATTTTTAATTGTTTCTCTGTAAGCAACTTGAGGAGCACCAACTTCAGCTTCAACTTTAAATTCTCTTTTCATTCTATCTACAAGAATTTCAAGGTGTAATTCACCCATTCCTGAAATAATAGTTTGTCCAGATTCTTCATCAGTATTAACTCTAAATGATGGATCTTCTTCTGCTAATTTTCCTAAAGCAATACCCATTTTTTCTTGGTCAGCTTTAGTTTTTGGTTCAACTGCAACAGAAATAACAGGTTCTGGGAACTCCATTCTTTCTAAGATAACAGGATCTTTTTCAGATGCAAGTGTATCCCCAGTAATTGTACATTTTAATCCAACAACAGCACCGATTTCTCCAGCATAAAGCTCTTTGATCTCTTCTCTATTGTTAGCATGCATTTTAAGTAATCTTCCGATTCTTTCTTTTTTCATTTTTGTAGAGTTCATTACATAAGTTCCAGATTCTAAAACTCCTCTATAAACTCTTGCAAATGTTAACTGTCCAACAAATGGGTCAGTCATAATCTTAAATGCTAATGCTGCAACTTCCCCTTCATCAGTTGAAGGAACGATAACAGATTCACCATCTTGAGTTTCACCTTTGATGTCTTCAACTTCAGTTGGAGCTGGTAAATACATAGCAACAGCATCAAGTAGAGTTTGAACACCTTTGTTTTTAAATGAAGTTCCACAAGTCATTGGAGTAATATTCATTGCTAAACAACCAGCTTTAAGACCAGCAGTGATTTCATCTTCTGTTAAATCAACACCTTCAAGATATTTTTCCATTAATTCTTCAATTTGTTCAGCAGCTGCTTCAACCATTTTTTCTCTATATTCAGTTGCTTGATCTAACAAATTAGCTGGAATTTCTTCAACATGGTAGTTTGAACCCATTGCCGCATCTTCATCCCAAACGATAGCTTTCATTCGAACTAAATCAACAACACCTTTAAAATTCTCTTCAGAACCAATAGGAATTTGAATAGGAACAGCATTTGATTTTAATCTTTCGTTTACTTGTTTTTCAACATTAAAGAAATCTGCACCAGTTCTATCCATTTTATTAACGAATATCATTCTTGGTACTCTATATTTATTAGCTTGTCTCCAAACCGTTTCAGATTGTGGTTGAACTCCACCTACTGAACAAAATACTGCAACAGCTCCATCAAGAACCCTCATAGATCTTTCAACTTCAATAGTAAAGTCAACGTGTCCTGGAGTGTCGATGATGTTAATCATTAAATCATCGCCAGTTTTTGGATGTTTCCAGTGACAAGTAGTAGCAGCAGAAGTAATTGTAATACCTCTTTCTTGCTCTTGTTCCATCCAGTCCATTGTTGCAGCACCTTCATGAACTTCACCAATTTTGTGTGAAACACCTGTGTAGAATAATATTCTTTCAGTAGTAGTTGTTTTTCCAGCATCAATATGAGCTGCAATACCAATATTTCTAACTCTGTTAAGTGGTGTTTTTCTAGCCATTTATATTTCCTACCATCTATAATGTGCAAATGCTTTATTAGCTTCTGCCATTCTATGAATATCTTCTTTTTTCTTGAATGAAGTTCCTCTTTCGTTAGCAGCTTCGAATAATTCGTTAGCTAATCTTTCTACCATAGTTCTTTCATTTCTTTTTCTAGCGTATTCAACTAACCATCTTAATGCTAAAGTTTGTCTTCTTACAGGTCTTACTTCAACAGGAACTTGGTATGTTGCACCACCTACTCTTCTAGATCTTACTTCTAAAAGTGGTTTAACATTTTCAACTGCTCTTTCGAATAAGTCAATACCTTTTTCTTCACCTCTTGCATCAAGGTTAGCAATTGCACCATACATAATTTTTTCAGCAGTAGATTTTTTACCATCTTGCATAACTGTATTAACGAATTTTGTGATCACTTTACTATTGTAGATAGGATCAGCCATTATTTCTCTAACTGGAGCTTTTCTTCTTCTCATTTTTTATCCTTCTACTTTTTCTTAGCTTTAGCTTTTTTAGTACCATATTTAGATCTTGCAACAGTTCTGTTTGCAACACCAGCAGTATCTAAAGCACCTCTTACGATGTGGTATTTAACCCCAGGTAAATCTTTAACTCTTCCACCTCTTACAAGTACAATTGAATGCTCTTGTAGATTATGACCTTCTCCACCGATGTATGAAATAACTTCAAAACCTGTAGTTAATCTAACTTTTGCAACTTTTCTTAAAGCCGAGTTAGGTTTTTTTGGTGTTGTAGTATATACTCTTGTACATACTCCTCTTCTTTGTGGACATTCTTTTAATGCTGGCGATTTAGATTTTTTAATTACTTTCTTTCGCTCATTTCTTACAAGCTGATTGATTGTAGGCATTTCTTTCCTTTATATAAATTGGTTTGAGTAATTATAGCCTTACCCATGCTTCTCGTGCAAATTCAACATTTAGTTGAAACGATACTCCCATTCTAGGAAACTTAATTGTTTTAGTTTTCTAAAAAAGTACGGGATTATACTTAATTTACTCTTAATTATTCTTTATACTAATTTATACTTTAAGTTAACAATAAAAAATTCCTACTAAAATTCCAAAATACATAAAATCCAATATAAAGTTTCTTCAAATGACAAAACAATTATTTCCACTAGCCTTAGGTGGTTTAGCAATTGGAACAACTGAATTTGTAATAATGGGATTACTCCCTGATGTTTCAAATTCTTTAGATGTCTCTATTCCAATTGCTGGACATTTAATTTCTGCTTATGCATTAGGTGTTGTAATCGGAGCTCCTATTTTAGTGGCTCTTAGTGCTAAATTCCCTCCTAAATATATTTTAATTTCATTAATGATTTTATTTACAATATTTAATGCTTTTTCTATAATCGCACCTGATTATAATACGCTTTTGATGTCAAGATTTTTTGCAGGACTTCCACATGGTGCTTTTTTTGGAGTAGGAACAGTTGTTGCAGCAAAATTAGCAAAAAAAGGAAAGGAAGCACAGGCAATTGCATCAATGTTTACAGGATTGACTATAGCAATTCTTGCAATGGTTCCATTTGTTACTTTTCTAGGACATCATCTTCATTGGAGATATGCTTTTGGTGTAGTTTCATTATTGGGATTATTAACTATTTTATTTTTA
>JAIELU010000074.1 GCA_019752775.1 Campylobacterales bacterium
TCATTTAAACTCCTTTGTTCATAACTTTGATGAATTGAATTAATACTTCTTTTTGAACAAATAAGAGGAATATTTTTTCTTTTTGCCTCTTTTTTGAAGTGATACATCGTATTATGATTTATAAAATCTGTTATTAATAAAATATGATTTGTATCTTTTGGGATTTTTTTATCTGTAATTCTTACACTTCTTCCATCCCAATGAATCACACTTGTTTCACCTGTTTTTTTATTTAAAAAATCTTTTATAGTATCAATTCTATCTCCGCCAATAATCAGTATCATTTTGTACTCCTAAATTCCAGCACCATCAATGAAATAACCATCCAATAAATCAAAATTAACATTCTTTTTATTTTGATTTTTATTTAGTTCAACAAGATTTTCACTGCTTATAATCTCTTTATCTTCCAATAATTTTTCTAATAACTCTATTCTTTTATTAAGATATTTAAATGCCTCTTTGTCAATATCTGGTAAATCACTGTGGGTAAATTTTCCTAAGTGGTCATATCTTTTTATAACTTTTGCAGGAATTCCAACAGCAGTTGTATAATCAGGTACATCTGATATAACAACAGAATTCGCACCAATTTTACTACTTGTACCTATTACAATATTTCCTAAAACCTTTGCACCACTTCCTATTACACTATTTGCTCTAACTGTTGGATGTCGTTTACCTTTATTTAAACTAACTCCTCCAAGTGTTACACCTTGATAGATTAAAACATCTTCTTCAATAATTGTAGTTGCACCAATAACAACACCAATTCCGTGGTCTATAAAAACCCTTCTTCCTATTGTTGCTGCTGGATGAATATCAATATTTGTCAAAAATTGACTAATTCCACTATAAATTCTTGCTAATTTTTTAAATCCATTCACATATAATCTATTTGCAATCCTATAGTTTATTATTGCCCAAACCCCTGGATAATTAAATATCATTTCAAAACTTGACTCCAATGCTGGATCATTATTTTTAGGTACATTAAAATCCTCTTTTATTTGTGCAAATAACCCTAATTTTGCAGTTTTACTTTCCATTAAAAAAATCCTTTCCTAATTTTAAATCTTTAATATTTTTTGGTTCATCAAACCAATAACCTTGAAAATAATCAATATTTAACTCTTTACAAGATTCATATATCTCTTTTGATGAAACAAACTCTGCTACAGTTTTTATTCCAACTTTTGAAGCAAAAAACACTATTGCTTCAACTACTGCTTTTGCTGTTTTTGATTTATTTATCTCTTGAATAATAGAACCATCAAGTTTTATAAAATCAGCTTGTAGTTTCACTAAATAAGAAAAATTCGAATACCCTGTACCAAAATCATCTATGGCTATTTTTACACCAAAGTTTTTAATAATTTTTATAAAAGAGACTAACTCTTCTATATTCTCAACACCCTCACTCTCTGTTATTTCAATAGTTAAATATTCGCTAATTTGATATTCATAAATTTTTTGTATCAAAAAATCCACAACTTCTTTATCTAAAATATCGCCTATTGAAAGGTTAATACTAAACTCAACTTTTTTATCTTCAAAAAACTCAAATGATTTTTGAATCACTTTTTTTGTAATTTCAGCATAAAGATTAATTTTTTTTGCCCTATTTATAAAAAAATATGGTGTAATAATTTCATCTTTTGAATTTCTCATTCTCACTAATACTTCGTATTTTTTACTATTAACACTATTTATTGATTGGGCATATACTTCAAATCTATCTTTTTTTACAGCTTCTATAATTTCACTTTCCCAATATAAATCTTGTTCTATTGAAAGTGAATTTGGTTGACAAATATGATGTTCTTCACTATCATAAATCACCAAATTATGTTTAAAATTTTTCGATTGTTTTAGAGCAAACTCTGCACTTACCAATAATTCTGAATAGTTTATTGCAACCCCGACTTTTAACGGGATATAAATTTTATGTTCATCCACTTCAATTGGTGAATATCCAAAATACCAAATAATTGATTTTATACTTTGAATAAATCTATCTTTTATTACTTCTCTAGATGAAGTTACTGCAAATATATCAGCTCCTAGATAATAAATTTTGCTATCTTGAAACTTGCCTTGTAACCTTTGAGATATGATTTTAAGTATCTTTTCACCTATTTCATATCCATAATAATGATTAATATTTCCAAAACCACTAATATCAAATATTGCTAATTTATTAAATTTTTTTTCACTATTATCTTTTAAAAACTCTCTTCTATTTGGAAGTTTTATAATTGTTTGTTTATCTAAAACTTTCCCTTCAACTACCGTCATATTACACCTCTAATAACTTTTTAGACCCTCATCAATTATTGCTATTGCAATGCCTTTCCCTCATACAATTTTCTAAATTTTTACTACACATATCGCACATTTTAAAATCTCCTTTTCTTTTTTATTTATGCTATTACTAAAGCTGTTGAAAACAGTGCAACGCTTAATAGTAAAGACACTAAAACAATGTAAAAATCTTTTCTTAAACTTACTATTTCTTCTATATATCTCATTTTTATCTCCTAGATAAGGAGGGTCTAAAAAAATATTATAATATTTCATCTATTAACTTTGTGAAATATAAAAACTAAAAAAATATTTTTTATGAACAAAATCAACTATTTGATTCTGCCCATAAAAAATTTATCTAAAATTACTATTTTTAAACTCTTTAATAGCGGCTACTAAAAAGTCAATCTCATCTTTTGTATTATAAAATGCAATAGATGGTCGAACTGTTGTTTCAACCCCAAATCTTCTTAAGATTGGTTGGGCGCAATGATGTCCGAATCTTAAGGCAATTCCTTTGCTTGTTAGATATTCTCCAACTTTTTGTGTTTCAAATCCATCAAGTACAAATGATAAAACACTTGTTTTCTCTTTTGCTGTTCCGATTAATCGAAGCCCTTGAATTTGAGTCATTTTAGAAATTGCATACTCTAAAAGTTCATGCTCATATCTATAAATGTTATCAATCCCAATTTTACTAACATAATCAATTGCAGCACCCAATCCAACTGCATCTGCAATATTCCCAGTTCCCGCTTCAAATTTATTTGGAGCCTCTTGATAAACTGTTTTTTCAAAAGTAACATCAGCTATCATATTTCCACCACCTTGGTATGGATACATTGAAGCTAACAACTCTTTTCTTCCATAAATTGCACCAATTCCAGTTGGTCCAAATACTTTATGTCCTGAAAAAACATAAAAATCGCAATCAATATCTTGAACATCAACTTTGATATGAGATATTGCTTGAGCTCCATCAATAAGCACTTTTGCACCATATCTATGAGCTATTTGTGTAACTTCTTTTATTGGAACTATTGTTCCAAGTGCATTTGATACATGGGCAACTGAAACTATTTTTGTTCTTGAATTTAAAAGTTTTTCAAACTCATCAAGTAAAATTTGTCCACTATCATCAACAGGAATTACTTTTATTTTTGCTCCAACTTGAGAAGCTAAAAGTTGCCAAGGAACAATGTTCGCATGATGTTCTAAATTTGAAACTATAATTTCATCATCTTTTTGGATATTAAACTTTCCAAAACTTTGAGAAATCAAATTTATAGCTTCCGTTGCACCTCTTACAAAAATAATATCATTTAAAGATGGCGCATTTAAAAACTTTGCTACTTTATCCCTAGCACTTTCATAAGCATCTGTTGCCCTTGCTGCAAGTGCATGAGCACCTCGATGAATATTTGAATTTTCATGTTCATAAAAGTAACTTAATCTATCAATTACACTTTTTGGTTTTTGGGTAGTTGCTGCATTATCAAGCCAAATTAGAAAGTTTTTTCCATCTACTTTTTCATTTAAGATTGGAAAATCTTTTCTAATTGATTCCACATTAAACAAATCAAACGATTTATTTGCTTGTGGAACTATTTGAAAATCTGAAATAGTATTTGGTTTTACAAATGAGTTGTTAAAACTCTCATTTGTAAAATCTTTTTCTACATTTAAAACTTCGTTTTTATCAAATCTATCTTGATAAAAACTTGTTTGCAAAACCTTTTCATAATCAAAACCATTTTCAATTTTTGCTTTATGCGTTTGATCAAACTCAGGGAAATAACTCCCTGATAAAATCTCTATTTGATTTCTAAAAAATTCTGAATCAAAGTTTGATGAATTATTGTGCGTAATCATAGTAGTTTCCCACATCTACATCTTCAAGTACTGCAATTGCATCTTTTGATAAAATAACTGCTGAACAATATAATGATAATAAATATGAACCAACTCCGTTATTGTCTATTCCTCTAAATCTTACAGATAAACCTTTCGATTGTTCTCCTGGAAGATTATTTTGGAAAAGTCCAACAACACCTTGTTTTTCAAAACCAGTTCTTACAAGTAAAATATTTGTTTTACCTGCTTGTGATTTAGGCTCTTTTAAACCATCTACAAACAGTTTATTTGTAGGAATAATAGGAATTCCTCTCCAGCTTAAAAATGAACTTCCAAATAGATTTATAGTTGCAGGTGGAACTCCTCTTCTTGTAGCTTCTCTTCCAAATGCTGCAATTGCTTTTGGGTGAGCTAAAAAGAATGATGGTTCTTTCCATACTTTTGAGATTAACTCATCTAAATCATCAGGAGTTGGACTTCCAGTTCTACTTTGAACTCTTTGTGAATCATCAATATTTTTCAATAATCCATACTCATCATTGTTAAATAATTCACTCTCTTGTCTCTCTTTTAAACTCTCAATAGCAAGTCTTAATTGCTCTTGAATTTGCTCTGTTGGAGAGCTATATAAATCAGATACTTTCGTATTTACATTTATAATTGCTGAAATAGAGTTTAAGTTATACTCTCTTGGATTCTCTTCATAATCAACAAAACCTTCAGGAATTTTGTTATGAATTTTTTGTGAACATAAAGTATCAAGTGGAGTATCACCCTCTTTTACTTTATTTAATCTAAAAATTCCAGAATCAAGCCCTTTCCAATCTAAAAGTCTTGTAACCCATCTTGGAGTTAAAGAGTCAAACACAGGTGATGTTTTTGAAACATCTGCTAAATTATATGCTGCTTTTGCACCTAAACTTACTACTTTATTTTCTTCTGCCATTTTGCTTCCTTTTTTTAATTTCTAATATCTTGCCATTGTGTAATCTATATCATTTGCCCAAGAGGTAATTCCACCTTTTAAACTATAGATTTCACCCGTATAACCTGAATCTTTTAGTTGTCTAATAACCTCAGCACTTAAAAGTCCAATCTTACAAATAACTACAACTTTTTTTGAATCATCAAGTTCATCTTTTCTTCTAACTAATTGCCCAAAAGGTATTGCTTTTGTGCCATCAATTTTTCCTATTTGTAACTCGTGTGGTTGTCTAATATCTATGATTTGAACACTTCTTTTTTCACTTATAAGATTTTTCAAATCAATTGCACTTATCTCTTCAACACTCGTTTGTTCATCTTTGCTTTTAAGTCCACAAAACTCTTCATAATCAATAAGTTCTGTAACACTTGGATGTTCACCACAAACTGGACACTCTTTATCACTTTTTAGTTTTAACTCTTTAAATTGCATTCTTAAAGCATCAAAAGTTAATAATCTTCCACTTAAAACTTCACCAATTCCAAGAATTAGTTTTATAGTTTCATTAGCTTGAATTGTTCCAATGATTCCTGGTAATACTCCAATTACTCCACCCTCAGCACAAGAAGGAACTAGTCCAACTGGTGGTGGTTCTGGGTATAAACATCTGTAACAAGGACCATCATAAGCATTAAACACACTTACTTGTCCTTCAAATCTAAATATTGAGCCATAAACAAATGGTTTATTTAAAAGAACGCAAGAATCATTTATTAGATATCTTGTTTGAAAATTGTCTGTACCATCAACTACTATGTCAAAATCTTTGATTATGTCTATAGCATTTTTACTTGTTAATTTATCGTTGTATGAAACAACTTTAACATTTGGGTTAATCCCTTTTATTCTATCTGTTGCTGAAGAGATTTTAGGACGTCCCACATCTCTTGTTGTGTGGATAATTTGTCTTTGTAGATTTGATTCATCTACTATGTCAAAATCAATCAAACCTAAAGTTCCAACACCAGCAGCTGCTAGATATAAAATAACAGGAGCACCTAATCCACCAGTTCCTACAACTAAAACCTTTGAGTTTTTTATTTTAAGTTGTCCCTCAAGTCCAACTTCAGGCAAAATAAGATGCCTGCTATATCTGCTTATCTCATCTTGTGAAAGCTTATCTATCTGCTCACCTTTTCCCATTAAATACCACCTGCTATTGATGGAACCAATAAAACTTTGTCACCTTCACTTACTTTTGTGTTTAAACCATCAAGATGTCTTACATCTTCTTCATTTAAATAGATATTTACAAAACTTCTTAGTTTTCCTTCATTTGAAAACAGATGAGTTTTTAAATCACCATACTTTGTAACCAACTCAGTTACAATCTCTCCTATATTTTCCCCTACTAAAACTACTTCTGAAGTACCATCAGTAAATAATCTTAATGCTGTAGGAATATAAACTGTTGCCATTTTTATCCTTTTATTAATTCTTCTTCAAATTTTGATCTATCATGTGATAACACTGAAAGAGTAAAATCAACCACTTTTGCATCATAAACTGATACTATAAAATATGAATAAACAGGTAAAGCATGCTCCACATCAAATGCTGATGGAGTTGCTGGATGATCTGGATGAGAGTGATAAAATCCCACTATATCTAAACCATTTTTTATAGCATAAAGTTCTATTTCTAATATCTTTGAAGATGGAATAAGATACCTATTGTGTCGATTTTCTTCCTCTTTTTCATTTGATATTTCTAAAACTTGCGTTACCGTTTTTTCACTACCATTAAACTTACCTAAAATAATTCCACAGCACTCGTGGGGATAATCTTTTTGAGCATGTTCTTTTATTTGATCTATATGATTTTTTTTAATCTCAATCATAATTCCTCTTCCCATAAGCTATCGCTTAAATATTTAAATCCACTATCACATAAAACAGTAACAACTACACTTCCCTCTGGTAATGTTTTAGCTAATTGTAATGCTGCATATACATTAGCTCCTGAAGATATTCCAACAAAAAGTCCTTCTGTTCGCGTTAGTTCCAAACTCATTTGTCTTGCATCTTCTGTTTCTACGGTAATTGTTTCATCAATCAATGAACTATCATAAATACCAGGATTTATTGTAGTTGCCATGTGTTTCATGCCTTCTAGTCCATGAAAAGGTGAACTAGGTTGCATTGCTATTGTTTTTATTGTTGGGTGAAGCTCTTTGAGCCTTCTTGAAGTCCCAACAAAAGTACCAGAAGTTCCCATTCCTGCAATAAAATGAGTAACTTTTTGTTCACTTTGTTCCCAAATTTCTAAAGCTGTGGTGTTATAGTGAGCTTTCCAATTTTCTTCATTATCGTACTGATTTGTATAATAATACTTATCTGGATTTTCTCTGGCTATTTTTTTAGCTTCAAGTAAAGAACCATCTGAACTCAAAAGTGGATCTGTCTCAATAATCGTTGCACCATAAGCTTTTAAAATCTTTTTTCTTTCAAAGTTTGCATTTGAAGGAAGTGTAAGACACACTTTATATCCCAAAGCTGCACCAAACATTGCATAAGCAATACCTGTATTTCCACTTGTTGAATCAAGTAAAATCTTATCTTTTGTGAGTTTTTTTGAAGCTATTGCTTCAAGAAAAATAGCCTTTGCAGCTCTGTCTTTTACAGAGCCGCTAGGATTTAAAAATTCAGCTTTAGCGTAAATACTCACACCTTTTAAATCTTTTGTTATGTTATTTAATTTAATTAAAGGAGTATTTCCAACTAAATCTAAAACTGAATTACTACTCACCTTATTTCCTTTAATTTAATCTACTATTTATAAATAGCGTCAAATGTTCCACCATCATCAAAATGTGCTTTTTGAGCTGTTTGCCAATCAACAAATACATCATTGATTTTTACTAATTCAAGTTTTGCAAATCTTGCAATATCTTCTTTATCAGCAAGTTCAGGTTTATATGGTCTATAATAGTTTTTAGCTGCTAATTTTTGACCCTCTGGTGAATATAATGCTTCTAAATATGCTTTAGATACTTCTAAAGTTCCATGTTTTTTTGCATTCTCTTCTACAACTGCAACAGGTGGTTCTGCTAAAATTGATATAGATGGAGTTATTATTTCATATTCACCTTTTCCTAATTCATTAAGTGCTAAATAAGCCTCATTTTCCCAAGCAAGTAAAACATCTCCAATTTTTCTTTGAACAAATGTATTTGTAGAACCTCTAGCTCCTGAATCAAGAACTGGAACATTTTTAAATAATTTTTTTACAAACTCTAAAGCTTTTGCATCTGCTGCTTTATATTTGTCTGAGTTTCTATCAATTTTTGTTAAATCCCCTAAATTTTGTTTAAGTGAATAAGCATAAGCTGCTAAATAATTCCATCTAGCTCCACCTGATGTTTTTGGATTTGGTGTAATAACAGAAACACCTTCTTTTATTAAATCATCCCAATCTTTAATCCCTTTTGGATTTCCTTTTCTAACTAAAAATACAATAGTTGAAGTGTATGGTGATGAATTATTTGCTAATTTTTTTTGCCAATCAGGAGCAAACAGTTTTGCTTTTTCAGTAATGACATCAATATCATATGCTAATGCTAAAGTAACAACATCTGCTCCTAATCCATCAATTACAGCTCGTGCTTGTTTTCCTGAACCACCATGTGATTGTTTTACAGTTACTTCTTGACCTGTTTTGTTTTTCCAATATGTTGCAAATGATTTATTATATGCTTCATATAACTCCCTTGTTGGATCATAAGATACATTTAATAACTCTACTGACTTTTTAGCTGCTTCCGCTGATTTGTCATAATCTGCTGAAAAACTTAATGCTGGTACCAATAAAGTTGCTAATGCTAAACTTTTTATAATTCTTTTCATTTTTATTTTCTCTTTCTTTTTATATAATATACACTAAATGTGTGATAAATTAAAGATTTAAAAAAATCTCACCTATTTTTAACTTATTACTATTCTATTACAATTACACATGTCGCACATATTCAATCCTTACTTAAAATAAAATTTTTGCAGTAGATAATCTATCACCTACTAGATTGGTGAAATTATAATGGCTTTTTTTTTATTTGTCAAGAGATTTTATAAATAAATTTATAATTTTATTCATTAATGTTTTTAGAATCCCATAATATGGTGATTTGAAGTGAATATTTTTTTATTCAATGTACACAAATTTAGTGTGAGTTGAGTTTTTTAGCAGAACTTTTTGATATAAAGTAATGATCTAATAGAAAAAAATGATTAAAATTTTAATCTATTAGCTATATCTTCACCAATAATAATATTTAGAAATTTCTCAGTATAAATAGTATTTTTTGTAAAAGGATAAGTATCAACATCTTCTAGAAGATAAATAGTATTCTCTTGTAACTCTTTTGAATTCAATTTCATTTTTGAAAAGAAACTGCTTTCATTAGCAACTATTAAAAAAGAGTATTCATAATCTTTTCCTTTTGAATTGACTATTTTTTTATTTTTATCTATTTTTTTTATGCACTCTTTTGAAATTGTGAAATTATATTTTTTTTCTAAAATCTTTTTTTCTTCAAAATCTAAATCATACATATCAATTTCAATAGCTTCACTATAAATTGAAGAGTTAAAAGGATTAATGAGTAATATTTCACAATCCTTATTATAAACTCTTACACTTTTTGCTATTAAATACCCTATATTTCCATTTGATAAAATTATTATACGTGCTTTATTATCTTTTAGTAGAATAACTTCTTTATTCAAATCTTCATTGAATTTAAAATGTAGATATAAACACTCTAATTGTTTTATTATTTTTAATATTAGTTTATTCAATGTTCAACTCTTCATCTACTTGTAGAAGTGGCGGTTCAATCTTTACAGTATCAGGATATTTAAGTCCACTTCCAGTATTAAGTAAAACGATATGTTCATTCTTCTTAATCCAACCATTTTTATATAACGCAACAGTTGCTGCTAATGTAGCTGCTCCCTCAGGACATATAAAAAGACCCTCATTTTTTGCTAAAATTTCTTGATAATGTAAAGTATCTTTATCATCTATAGCTATGGCTGTTCCATTTGTTTCATAAATTGCATCAAGAACTAAAAAATCTCCAATTGCTTTTGGAACTGTTATACCATAAGCTATAGTTTGTGCATCTTCCCAAAACTCTGATTCTCTTTTATTTTCATTAAATGCTTTTACTATTGGAGCACAATTTGAAGCTTGAACAGCAACTAATCTTGGTAGTTTTTCACCTATAAATCCAATTTCTCTTAATTCAAGTAAAGCTTTATAAATTCCAATTAGCCCTACTCCACCACCTGTTGGATATAAAATCACATCTGGAACTTGCCAATTAAATTGCTCAGCAATTTCAAATCCCATAGTTTTTTTACCTTCAATTCTATAAGGCTCTTTTAGGGTTGAAGCATCCATAAAACCATATTTTTTTACAGCATTTGCTACAATTTTTCCAGCATCACTAATCAGTCCATCAACTAAAGTCAAATTAGCACCTGCAATTGCGCACTCATTTCTTGTAATACTTGGAGCATCTTTTGGCATAACAATATGAGCTTTTATATCTGCCTTTGCAGCATATATTGCCCAAGCAGCTCCTGCATTTCCATTTGTAGGCATTGCAAAACTTTTTACGCCTAACTCTTTTGCTCTTGAAACTCCAACAGCTGCACCCCTTGATTTAAAAGTTCCACCTGGATTTAAACCCTCATCTTTTAAATATAGATTTTTCAATCCTAATCTTGCTCCAATTTTTTCAAGTTTTAATATAGGAGTCATCACTTCACCTAACGATACTACATTTGAATGTTTTTCAATTGGTAATAACTCTCTATATCTCCATAAATTACAACATCTAGTTTTTAAATACTCTTTTTTAAACTCTTCTTTTATCATTTTTAAATCATATCTAACCAATAAAGGTGAATTACACTTTTCACATAGTTGATGTAATTCCCTATGATTAAATTTTGTTTTACATTTTGGACACTCCAAATGTGTTACATACATATTTTTTTCCTTTTTAAAACTTCATTCCCCATTTTATTACAGTTCTTTTTTCTATAAATTTGAATATTACATTTTCTATAAATACTCCAATAATTATGATTGTTAAAAGTCCTGCAAAAACTAAATTTATATCAAGTTGGTTTTTCTTTTCAAAAATAAACCAACCCAAACCTCCTGAACCTGAACTAACACCAAATACCAATTCTGCTGCTATTAATGTTCTCCAAGAAAATGCCCAACCTACTTTTAAACCTGTCAAAATTTGTGGAAATGCTGCTGGAATTAGAATCTTAAACACAAAAGATAATCCCGTTAACTCATAATTTCTTCCAACCATTCTAAGGGTATTACTCACACCTGTAAATCCTGAATAGATATTTAAAGCAATTGGCCAAGTAACAGAGTGAATAATTACAAACATAATGCTAGGATTTCCCAAACCAAACCATAAAAGTGCCAAAGGCAAAAGAGCAATAGCAGGAAGGGGATTAAACATAGAAGTCATAGTTTCTAATAAATCTGTACCTAATCTTGTGGTTATTGCTAAAACTGTAAGCGTAGTAGCTATTAAAATCCCAATACCATATCCCACCAATAAAACTTTTAAAGAATTAAATGTTTTTTCTATTAATTCTCCACTATAAATTACTTCATATAAACCTTTTAAAGTATCTGTAAATGTTGGGAACATCAGTTCATTATCCAAATTAATCGCATAAACTTGCCAAATAATTGCTATTATTAAAAGTATAAATGTTTTTCTTATCGCACCTATATTATAAATCTTTTCAAATAGAGATAATTTTATTTTTAACTCTTTATCAAATTTGGGAACCTCTATTTCTCTTTCATACTCTTGTCTTAACTGGGACAAAGGAACAACTCTGTTTTTACTCATATTTTTTCACCTTAAATAACATATTCTAAATTATCTTTAAACAAAATATTTGAAATTCTATTTTTTAATTTAATAAACTCTTCACCATTAGTTTCATTGATTTGTGATAAATCAACATTTAATTCTGCAACAACTTGACCAGGATGGGCCGATAAAATAACTATTCTATTTCCTAAAGTAATCGCTTCATCAATTGAGTGTGTTACAAAAACCATTGTAAATTTTGTTTCATTCCATAAAGACAATAAATCATCTTGCATTTTTTGTCTAGTAAGTGCATCAAGTGAAGCAAAAGGTTCATCCATTAAAATCACTTTGGATTTTAATGCTAAACATCTAGCAATTGCAACTCTTTGTTTCATTCCACCTGAAAGGGCATGGGGATAAGCATTTTCAAACTTACTTAAATTCACTTTTTTAAGTAAATCTCTGGCTTCATAGATAGCTTGTTCTTTTGATATATCTCGTGTTTGTCGTATTGCAAAAACAATATTCTCTAAAGCTGTTTTCCAAGGAAGAAGTTGATCAAATTCTTGAAAAACAATTCCTCTATTAGCACCAGGTTTTTTAATCTCTTGTCCATCAAGTTTTATAAAACCATTAACAGGTTTTATATACCCACCAATAGCTTTTAAAATAGTTGATTTTCCACAACCAGATGGTCCTAAAAGAATTAATCTATCAGATTTTTGTACATCAAAACTTACTTCATGGGTTGCGGTTACTAAATGTTGAGTAGTTTTAT
>JAIELU010000117.1 GCA_019752775.1 Campylobacterales bacterium
ATTCTAGTATAAATTTTTTAGAAAAATATATTTTATCCCAAAAAAAAGAAACTACGAATATATATAACCTTTCACCTCATGGAGCTTACTTTAATTTAACAATTCCATTAAAAGTTACAGATAAAAGATTAAAAGAGCTAAAAGAATTTAGCTTTAAAACTAATGGTTTATTAACAGATTATTCAATAATAAAATTAGAGGATAAAAGTAAAAGGAATTTTAAATTGCATTTAGATTTCTTAAATACTGAAATATTAAAGTTTATATCAAATTTTGAAAGTTATGAAATTAAATCTTTTGAAGATTTTTTAACTCAATCAGTAGATTTTATAAATATTGTTTATAAATATGAAGAATATATACTCTTTGAAATTTTAACAAACTATTATAAGATAATCTTCCCATATTTAAACTATTACTTTAATGATGAAAGAATAAAAGAAGAAGCTAAAAAAATAAAATTAATACAAAAAGTTTTTGTAGAACAAGTAGAAACTTTAATAAAAGATTATTTAGTTTGTTTAGAAAGAGTTGTTAAATAAAAAAGGAAGGTTAAAATAACCTTCCTTTAGTTAACTTATGTGTTTAAGACTATTGTAATAATTTTAATACATTTTGTTGAACAGAGTTCGCTTGACTGATTGCATAAGAACCAGCTTGAGAAATAATGTTTTGTTTGTTAAAGTTTGCAGATTCTTGTGCATAATCAACATCTCTAATTATAGATTCAGCAGCTTTAACATTAGTAGCTTGTGTCATTAAGTTTCTAACCGCCGATTCAACTTGGTTTTGAGTAGAACCTATATTTCCTCTATACCCATTTAGTGTTGTAATTGCGGCATCAACAGTTGATTGCTGAGTACCAGCTACTGCCGCTGTTAATCCACTTGCAGTTAGTCCAGATAAAGTTGTAAGCCCCAATCCCGTTGTATTTGACTGAACAGCTTCATTAGTTATCGTATCAGCAGATTTTTCTCCTACTTGGAAATTTAATGCTGTTGATGCAGCACTTCCAGCACTTCCAGCAGCACTTTGTAAAAGATATGTACCATTATAATTTGTTTGTCCCGCAATATTATCTAATTGAGTTAAAAGTTTATCAATATCTTTTCTAATAGATTCTCTACCATCAGCTGATGTAGTTGCTGTATTTGCTTGAATTAATTTAGCTTTAACTGTATCAAGAATATTTGATTGCTCACCCATAGATTTATCAGCAATTTGAAGTAATGATACAGCTGAATTACCATTTGAGATACCTTGATTAATAGATGTTGCTTGTGTTCTTAATTTATCAGCAATTGCTAAACCAGAAGCATCATCAGAAGCTTTATTAATTCTTAAACCTGTTGATAACTTTTCTAATGAAGAAGTTATACTTTTAGAAGTATTTTGTGCAGCTTCTTGAGCTGTTAAAGATGAAACGTTTGTATTAATTCTCATAATGAATCCTTTTTAATATGATACTTTGTGATTTGACTCACATCCTATTACCTTCTTGTTTCTCTTTTAAAAGTCCCAAGCATAGAGAGAAAAAATTCTTCTCTTCGGAACCCATTGGTCCCTAATCTTTATATTGAAAGTATTACATACCATTTCTTAAAGTTAGATTAAATTAATTAATCTTTTTTAGAATTACACCACATTCAATATGATTTGTATATGCAAATTGATCAAATAGTGCAAATCTTAGGATTTTATGGGTAATTGAAAGTGTTTCTAAATCTCTATGAAGAGTTTCTGGGTTACATGAAATATATATAATTTGTTCAAAATCTTTTGCTAATGCTCTAGTTGTATCATCAAGTCCTGATCTTGGTGGATCTACAAAAATAGTATCAAAGTTATAATCTTTTAGATTTATGTCTTTTAACCTATTGAAAACACGTACTTCTTGAAGACCTTGTACAAATTCTTCTGCACTCATTCTAATAAAACCTATATTTGTTATATTGTTTAATTTACAATTATTTAAAGCTGATTTTATAGATGTTTTTGAGATTTCTGTTGCTAGAACTTTATTAAATTTAGTTGATAAAGGAATGGTGAAATTTCCACCACCACAGTAGAGTTCACATAAATCTTTTGAAGAAGATTCAATATTATTTAAAACCCATTCAATCATTTGAATATTTACATTTGTATTTGGTTGTGTAAATCCACCTTCTTGATAGGCAAACTTGAATTCTTGATTATTTATTTTCAGGGTTTCATTTATTGAGTCACTATTTATTATGATTTTTTGTTTTCTACTTCTTCCCATGATTTTGATATTTAATTTTTCTTCAAGTTTTATTGCTAAGTGATTCCATGACTCTTCTAATTTTTTATGATAAATCAGCGTTACCAATAAATCTTTTGTAGAACTACCTAAAAACTCAACTGCAAAGAGTTTTGATGAAAGTTCTTCATTTGAACTAACAAGAGCTAGAAGTTTTGGCATGATTTCTTGAATATGTGAACTTACAATTTGACATGAGTTTATTTCTAAAATATTTTTATTAAAATCATTCATTGCGTACGAATAGACTATTTTGTCATTTTCATCTTTTTCCCACCAGATTCTAAATTCAGCTCTATTTCTAAACGCTGCCTCTTCACTTTTTATGATGTTAAAATCCATAGTTGTAAAGTCAGAAAATCTATCTTTTTCCCTTTTAACTTTAAAGTTTAGCTGCTCTTCATAAGATTTATCATATAAAACGCAAGAAGCGCATTTCCCAAAATATTCACAATTCATTAAAATCCTTAGTTATTTAAACTTGTATTATATTGAATACATTATAATACGCCCATGAAAGAAAATTGGCAACAACAACTACAATCACTATTAAACTGTGATTTAAAAACCTTATATCCATTGGCTCGAAGTTTAAACAGAAAATTAGAATTTTATGTGGGACCTACAAACTCAGGTAAAACTTATAATGCAATGGAACAATTAAAAGAGGCAAATTCTGGGCTTTATTTAGCACCTTTAAGACTTTTGGCACTAGAGGGTTATGAAGATTTGAAAGCTTCTAATATAAATGCTAGTTTAATTACTGGTGAAGAACAAATGTTGCACGAAGAAGCAGCACATGTTTGTTCAACTATTGAAATGATAGATTTTGATTTAGATGTTGATGTGGCTGTTATTGATGAAGTACAAATGCTAGATGATGCCGATCGTGGTTGGGCTTGGGTAAATGCAATTATTGGTTGTCCTGCTAAAAAAATCATAATGACAGGAAGCGTAAATGCTCTTGATGCAGTTAAAAGAATTGCCGCTTATCTTGAGGAAGATTTAGAAATTGTAAAACATCAAAGAAAAAATGAGTTAAAAGTTTTACCAAAATGGACATCTTTAGATAAACTTGAAGACGGAACAGCACTCATTGCTTTTTCAAGAAGAGATGTTTTACAGTTAAAACAAAAACTTCAAAAAAAATATACTGTTTCTGTTATTTATGGAAATTTATCACCAGAAGTAAGACGAGATGAAGCAAAAAGATTTAGAGAAAAAAAAAGTCAGATTTTAATAGCAACCGATGCAATTGCCATGGGATTAAATCTTCCTATTAAAACTATTTTATTTACAACAGATACAAAATTTGATGGTGTTAGTAAAAGAAAAATAACAGTAAATGAAATCACACAAATAGCAGGTCGAGCAGGAAGATTTGGACACTTTGAAGCTGGATATTTGGGAGCTACTAGAAGAGACATTTTAGAACATGTAAGAGTTGAATTTGATAGTCCTATAAAAACTATAAAACCACCTTTTAAAGTAAAAATAAATAATAATCAACTTGAAGCCTTAGCTGCTCATATAAAAACAAACTCTTTAACAAAAGTTTTAAAGTTTTTTGCTGATAATATGTATTTTAGCGGACCTTTTATCGCTGCTAATATTTCTTCAATGCTTGAAGCTGCTGCTATTGTTGATACAAGATTTAATCTAAAACTTGAAGATAAATATCTTTTAGCACAAGCTCCAATAACAACAAAATCAAACATTATTTTACAAGCTTATGAAGCTTATATTGCAAGTGTAATTAAGAAAAAAGTATGTCATTATAAACCATCTATTACTCTTCCTAAAAAAGCAATAACTCAAAGAGATTTACTTTTAGTTGAAGATGAAGTTAAAAAAATATCTTTATATTTATGGCTTTCGTATAAACTTCCAGAGCTTTTCCCTGACCATGATAAAGCATATATTTTAAGAAACTCTTTTAACTCTTTTATTGAAAAATCTTTAAAAGGAAATTTGATTGAAGAAGAAAGTCCTAAAAAAACCTTTCCAAAACCATTTCCAAAACGAGAAAATGACACTAAAGAATCAACAAATCACAAAAAAGATTATAGACCAAGAAGACGAAAAACAATTTAATATAAAATTAGCTAAAATTATATACTTAACAAAGCTCTAAAATGTAGAAGGATTTAATATCGTGTTTGGATTTTTTAAAGTCAATGAAGATTTATTTTTTGAAGAATTATTATCAGATGAGATGGATATAAATAAAATTGAAAAATACATAAATAAGGGCATAAACATAAACAAAAAAGATGAAAAAGGTCAAACGATTATTTTTTCTCTTGCTGCAAAAAGAAAACTAGAAGCCTTAAAAATCTTAATCAAAAATGGTGCAAACTTAACCCTTGAAGACCTACATAGAAAAACTGTTTTAGATGAAGCAGTTGATAGAAATGACGGAATGATGATTCGTTTTTTACTTGATAATGGATTTCATATAAATCATAAAAATAATTCAGGAAGAACAGTTTTCCAAAATGTTGCACTTATGGGGAATAATAAAATTTTCCAGATTTTTATGAATTATAATGCAGATTTTAATATAAAAGATAGTCATGGAAAAACAGTTTTATTTGATGCTGTTGATGGTGGAAATCTTGATATTTTAAAAGATGTGATAAATAATATAAACAATTTAAATATATTAGATGAAAATCATCAAAACGCACTTTTTAGTGCAGTTTTAAAAGATGATACTTCTTTGGCTACTGAGTTGATTTTAAATGGAATAAATGTAAACTTTTTAGATAAAGATGGACAGAATGTACTTTTTAACGCAATTTTACAAGGAGTTAAAAATCTGCCTTTAATTGAGCTTCTAATAAAAAAAGGTATTAATCCAAATATTATTGATAATCACCATAAAAATATAATTGATGAACTTTTATATGTTTTTGATTTGCAAAAAAACTCATCAAAAGAACTTGAGGGAAAATATAAAATTATTACTGAAGAAAAAGAGTATTTACCTTTAGGTTTTTTATTTTTAGAACATGGTTTTGAGATTGATAAAATAGATGAAAATGGAAAAACAAAATTACAAAAAGCAGTTGAAAATAAAAATTTTACAAATGTAGAATTCTTATTAAATTGTGGAGCTGATGTAAATATTTGTGATGAATTTGAGAAAAATATAGTTCATAAAGAGATATTAAAAGGTTACTCAAATTATAAAATGATAGATTTTTTAGTATCTCATGGAGCAAATATAGATGCAAGAGATTTAGATGAAAAAGGTGTAGTTGATGATATTGTTGAAATAATTGCAATTATAAAAGGCTTTAAAAAACCACATGCTTTTTTTTCAAATGAAATAAAATATGATGAAAAATACGATATTTTATTAAAAAAAGTTCTTACTTATAGACCAAATATTGAACGACAAAGATTAGATGGAACAAATATTTTATTTGATATGGTTGTATATAATGATTTTGAGACTCTAAAAACTATTATAAATTATGGAATAAATTTAAATATTAAAGATAAAAGAGGTTACACGCCACTTATGTATATGGTTGAAGAAGGCTTGAAAATAAGTGACAAAAAGGAAAAAGATAGTTTTATTGAAAGATTAATTTATTTTTTAAAATATAGAGTAAATATAGATGCCCAAGATAATGATGGTAGAACAGTAATTCATAAAGCTGTAATTGCAAATGATTTAGTAGTTTTAGAAAAACTTTTAACAAAAAAAGCAGACTTAACTATAAAAGATATTCACGGTAGAACAGCTCTTCATCATACTCAATGGCATGGAAATTATAAAATTGCAAGATGGCTGATTGCAGCTGGTGCGGATATGAATTTACCTGATAATTCAGGTTTTACATTATTAAATTATGCTGCTACTTTTGGACATACAAGACTTATTGTTGCACTTATTGCCTCAGGAGTTTTAATGTATAATAGAAATCCAAAAAATAAAAAAGTTGCTTTATTTTTTAAAAATAGAGAGAATAAAATAGAAAAATTGCTTTCAAGTAATATTACAGATGATAAAATGCAGCTTGCATTTAAAGAAGTTGTTCAAAATCTCAAAAATGAGATAAATGAAGCTTTAATTTAATAAGGGAAAAGATGTTTAATAAATCAATTATAGTTTTAGCAGCAGGTGCGGGTACTAGAATGAAATCAGATACGCCAAAGGTGTTACATAAGATTTCTGGAAAACCGATGTTATATTATTCAATAAAAGAAGCTTTAAAATTAAGTGATGATATTACAGTGGTTTTATTTCATCAAGCACAAAGAGTTCAAGCAGAAATGCAAATATATTTTTCTAATATAAAGTTTGTAATTCAAGATCATTTAAACTATCCAGGAACTGGTGGTGCTGTTATGGGAATAACTCCAAAATACGAAAAAGTATTAGTTTTAAATGGAGATATGCCTTTAATTCAAGCAAGTGAATTAGAAAAATTTGACATAAATGCAACTATTGTAATGTCTGTTTTAGAGCTACAAAGTGCTGATGGTTATGGGCGAGTTATTATTGAAAATGGAAATGTTAAAAAAATAGTTGAACAAAAAGATGCAAATAAACAAGAACTAGCTGTAACAACTGCAAATGCTGGAATTTACCAATTTGAAACAAAGTTTTTACTTGAAAATCTTCCAAAATTAAATAATAACAATGCTCAAAAAGAGTATTACATCACAGATTTAGTTGAAATGGCAATAAAACAAGGAAAAACTTTAAAGCCACTTGCTGTAAATGAAGAGAATTTTAAAGGTGTAAACTCAAAAGTTGAATTAGCTGATGCTGAGGTAATTCATCAAAATAGAATCAAAAAAGATTTTATGAAAGAAGGCGTTATTATGAGACTGCCTGATACTATTTATATAGAAGAAGGTGTTGAAATTCTTGGTGAAAGTATCATTGAAAATGGTGTTAGTATTCTTGGAAATTCAAAAATAATAAACTCGCATATTAAAACAAATTCAGTTGTTGAAGACTCAATTATCAAAGATAGTGATGTTGGACCAATGGGGCGAATTAGACCTGGAAGTGATTTAAACAAAACACATATTGGAAACTTTGTTGAGACAAAAAAAGCTATTTTAAATGGTGTAAAAGCTGGTCACCTTTCTTATCTTGGAGATTGTGTTATTGATGAAGGTACAAATATCGGATGTGGAACAATAACTTGTAATTATGATGGAGTAAATAAACATCAAACAATCATAGGAAAAAATGTATTTGTGGGAAGCGATACTCAGTTTGTAGCACCTGTAAATATAGAAGATGATGTTTTAATAGGTGCAGGTTCAACTGTAACTGGAAATGTAAAAAAAGGTGAATTATATCTTACTCGTGCAAAAGCAAAAGTTATTGATGGTTACTTTTATAAACACTTTTCAAGTAAAAAATAAAGATTTCAAATGTTATTAAAAAATAAAAAGATATTAGTTGGGGTTACTGGCTCAATCGCTATTTATAAGGCTTTAGATTTAATAAGACTTTATATAAAAGCAGGGGCAATTGTAAAAGTTATTATGACAGAAAGTGCTAAAAAGTTTATAAATCCTATAACTTTTGAAGCAATTTCACAAAATAAAGTTTTAGATGAAAGTAGTGAAAACTGGGATAAAGCTCAAGATTATAATCATATAGATATTGGAAAATGGTCAGATATTTTTGTAATTGCACCAGCTAGTGCAAATACTATAAATGCACTTGCAAATGGACTTGGAAATAATCTTTTACTTCAAACAGCCTTAGCATATCCAAGAATGAAACTAATAGCACCAGCTGCAAATACAAATATGTTAAAAAATCCAATTACACAAGCAAGTCTAAAAATGTTGAAACTTTGTAATTATGAGATTGTTTCTTCACAAACAAAAGAGTTAGTTTGCAAAGATGTGGGTGATGGAGCTATGGCTGAACCTGCTGATATTTTTGATGTTACTTGTAAAGAACTTTTAAAACAAGAGTATTGGACAAATCGAAAAGTAGTTTTAAGTGGTGGCGGAACTATAGAAAAAATTGATGATGTAAGATACCTTTCAAATTTTTCATCTGGAAAAATGGCTTCAAATCTTGCAAAGGCTTTGTATTATAAAGGTGCAGATGTTTGTTTGGTTAGTTCAAGAGGTTATGAAAATTTACCAAAAGATATTCATATTATAAAAGTGGAAAGTTCAAGTGAAATGTATGAATATTTAGTTGATTCAATAAGAGTTGCTAAAAAAGGAATTCTTACAAAACCTACTTTAATGGATAGTTCAACTCCAACGTTAATACTGAAAAAACCATTTTTATTTATGGTGGCGGCTGTTAGTGATTATGTCCCTGCATATACACAAAATGGAAAATTAAAAAAAGAATTAATCGGTACTTCTTGGCATGTAGAGTTAAAACAAAATATGGATATTTTAAAATCACTTGATAAAGATGGAATTATTACAATTGGTTTTAAAGCTGAAATGGATGAAACAACAGCTTTAAATAGTGCAACAAGAATGTTAGAAAACAAAAATCTTGATGGAGTTTGTTTAAATATTTTAAATGAAGAAAATAGTTTTGGAAGTGATAACAATAATATAGAGCTTATTTTTAAAGATAATTCCTATGAATTCAAAGGCTCAAAACTAGATGTTTCTTTAGAAATCTTAGAGAAATTAGAAAAAGAGTTTGAAATTTATGGATGATTCAAATATTCCTAAACATATTGCTATTATTATGGATGGAAATGGAAGATGGGCTAAAGAGAGAGGATTTAATCGAACAGCTGGACATGAAGAAGGTGCAAAAGTTGTGCGAGAAATCACAACATATTGTTCTAATATTGGAATAAAATATTTAACTTTATACGCTTTTTCCACTGAAAACTGGGAAAGACCAAAACTTGAAGTTGAATTTTTGATGAAACTTCTTGAAAGGTATTTGAAAAAAGAATTAGAAGTCTATTTAAAACAAAATGTTAAATTTAAAGCAATTGGAGATTTAACAAGATTTTCAAAATCTTTACAAAAAACAATATCAAATACAGAAGAAAAAACTTCACATTGTAATGGTTTAACTCAAGTTTTAGCATTAAATTATGGTTCAAAAAATGAAATAATTCGAGCTATCAAAAAATTAAATAATTTAAATCTTGAAGTAAGTGAACAAAATTTAGAATCTTGCCTTGATACAGCGGGAATGGGTGATGTTGATATTTTAATTCGAACAAGTGGAGAAGTAAGACTTTCAAATTATTTATTATGGCAAAATGCTTATGCGGAAATGTTTTTTACTCAAACTTATTGGCCTGATTTTTCAAAAGCAGAACTTGACGATATTTTAAGGGATTTTTCTAAAAGAGAGAGACGCTTTGGAGCTATTTAGTTTTATTTTTGGTATATGTATTGGTTCTTTTTTAAATGTACTAATTTTAAGATTACCCAAAAACGAATCTTTAATGACTGCAAGAAGTCATTGTCCAAAATGCAATCATGTGATTTATTGGTATCATAATATCCCTCTTTTTTCATATTTATTTTTGAGGGCAAAATGTTATTATTGTGGAACAAAAATATCTTTTTTATATTTTTTTATTGAGTTAATAAGTGGAATTATAACTTTAGCTTTATTTCTAAAATTAGGTTTAAATCAAGAATTTATTTTTATGGTTTTATTATCTTATGTTTTAATAACTCTATCTTTTATTGATTTTAAATATAAAGCTGTGCCTGATTATTTGCTTTTGTTAGTTTTTATTGTTTCATTTTTTGCTTCAACTTTTTCTATAACCGAAGCTTTTAAAAATGCCTTTTTATTCAGCGGAGCTTTCATTTTATTAAATTTTATAATTACTTTTTATATCCAAAATATAAAATCAAGAATTTTAAAAGATGAGAGTTTAAAAACTCAAGAAGCCTTAGGTGAGGGTGATATTCCAATAATTGCTATGTTTGGAATTATCCTTGGAATAAATAGTGGATTAATAGCTATATTTTTAGCAGCAATTTTCGCTATAATTCCCGCAATTTATTCAAATTTTGTAAAAAAAGATATTCAAACTCCATTTATTCCATATTTAGTTTTGGGATTTTTTACAGAATATTTTTTTGATTTAGAAACAATTATAAAGGTCTTTTTTTGAAATTAAAACAATATTTACATTCTCAATTAGCTATTACATTTTTCCCAATATTTTTAGCATTATTTTTTATAACTTCAGTTGTTTTTTTAGTAAAAATTGCAGCTTTAACTTCTATTATCACTCTTGATTTTATTGAATTATTTACATTGTTTTCGTATGTTATACCTCAAATTATATTTTATACTATGCCTATTTCATTTTTTTTGTCATTAGTTATTACATTGGCAAAATTAGCAGGGGAATATGAATTAACAGTTATTACATCTTTTGGATTAAATCCTATAAAAATTTTAAAAATATTTATACCGGTTACTCTTCTTTTATCTATTATGTTATTGGTTATTTCTGTAGGATTAATTCCAAAAACAAAGTTTTTGACAAAACAATTTTTAGATAAAAAGAAAGTAGAAGCAAATTTTAATATAAAAGCTAGTGAATTTGGACAAAAATTTGGTGATTGGTTAATTTATATAAATACAAAAGAGGATAAAGTTTACGATGAAGTAAAACTTTTTAAAACAGAAGATAAAAAAGACCAATTTATTGTTAGTCAAACAGCAGTGTTAGATAATGATAAAGGTTCTTTGAGTTTTAAATTAAATGATGGTAAAGCCTTTGTTATTGATGAAAAAGAGTTTAATCAAATTGATTTTAAATCTATGTATATAAATGATTCTATTTCAGATAGTAAGATAGATATTTTTATTAATTCTTATGAATATTGGAAAAAAAATATTCAGCAAAATACTAATATTGATGATTTATCATTTTATATTTTAACTTCATTATTTCCTATAATATCACTTTTTTTAGTTATTACTTTTGGATATTTTAATCCAAGATATGAGAAAAATAGAGCAGTTTTTTATTCTTTGATTTCGGTAGTTTTATATTATGTTTTAATCAAATTAATTAGTGATAAGATTTTATTACATGCTTTATATGCAATCCCTATTTTCTGGATTACTGGAACATATCTGTTGTATTTTAAAACAGTAAAAAAAGAGTATTAATATAAATTTATGAATTTAAAATTTACTCTTGCTTACGATGGAAGTTTATATCAAGGAAGCCAAAAACAGCCAAATGGTAAAACAATTGAAGATAAACTTTTATTTGCATTTAAAAGAATAAATGTAGAAACAAATATAGTTTTAAGTGGAAGAACAGATAAAGAAGTTCATGCAACAGGACAAGTTTTTAATTGTATGGTTCCTGATTTTTGGTTCGATTTTACTAAGTTAAAAGAAATTTTAAATAGAAATCTTCCCACTTCAATAAAAATACTTAAAATATCAAAAGTTAAAGATGATTTTCACTCACGATTCCATGCTAAAAAACGAGATTATAGATATATAATTACTTCAAAACCTACAACTCCTTTTAATGATAAATTTATTACTTATGTAGAAAATGTTGATGAAGAGTTATTGAAAAAAGCAATAAAAGAGTTTATTGGAGTTTATGATTTTAAATATTTTCATAAAACAGGAAGTGATAAAGATATTACTACAAGAGAAATTTATAATACAGTTTTTTATAAACATAAAGATATTTATATTTTTAAATTTACAGCAAATTCATATTTGAGATCTCAAATTAGATTAATGGTAGGATTTTTATTGGCTATTAATGATAAAAAACTAACCATTGAAGACTTAAAAAAACAATTAAGATTAGAAAAAAATATCTTTAAAATGCCAGTAATTGCTAATGGTCTTTATCTTACAAAAATAAAATATTAATTGATGATAAAATACTTGACAAATAAAGACTCAATAGGTTATAATTCTTTAGCAGTTTAAGATACTGAGTGCTAAATTATAAAAATGGTCGTAATTAGTGATAGATAAAAAAGAATTTTTATTACAATATATTATTAAA
>JAIELU010000193.1 GCA_019752775.1 Campylobacterales bacterium
CTGCGCCAAAAAGCATAAAAAGTTGCTAATGGGTAATTTTTGGGCGTTATAAATCTGGCAACAAGAGGGTAAATTTTAATTACCAACGCCGGGTGCGCGGGACGACTTAAATCTGTCCAAACTTTTTCATTTTTATGTCCGTTTGTTTTTGTAAATATCATAATAGCAGTACTTACTCCTGCGTATGGTTTAAATACACCACTTGGCATTGAAATAATTGCATCTAGTTGTTGGTTTAAAACTATCTCTTTTCTTATTTCTTTATGTGCATTTGTTGAACCAAACAGAACTCCATCAGGTATGATGATTGCAGTTCGTCCACCAACTTTAAGAGCTTTTACTATCAAAGAGACAAATAAAAGTTCAGTTTTTTTAGTTTTTGCAACATCTAAAATAGATTTTGATACTTCTTCATAATCAAGTGAACCTTTAAAAGGTGGATTTGCAAGAATTAAATCATATTTATTTTCTTCATCTAAATCAAACTTTCCTAGTGCATCTGTATTTGAGATATGAGCTGATTCAATAGAGTGAAGCATCATATTCATAGATGCAATTCTTGCCATTGAAATATCAAAATCATTTCCATAAAACAATCCCTCAAACTCTTTTGAGCTTAAAGTATCAATAAGTTCTGGTTTATGCTCTTTGATATATTCTATTGAGTTGATTAAAAATCCAGCAGTTCCACAAGCAGGGTCGTAGATTTTGAAATCTTTTGTGATATTTGCATTTGATAACATCATTTCAGCCATCATTTTGATTATGTGTCTTGGAGTTCTAAACTGCCCGTTTGTTCCAGCGGTTGCTAGTTTGCTAAGTAAGTATTCATATAAATCACCTTTGATGTCTTTGTCATCAAGATGAAGTTTATCCACCATATCCACAACTTTTTGAAGTAGTTTTGCAGTTGGAATTAAAAAAGTTGCATCTTTCATGTATTTTGAAAAAGTTGATTCTTCACTAGCTATTTCTTTGATGAATTTAAACATCTCTGTTTGAAAAGTAGAAAACATATCTTCGGCAGTTTTTAATGAAACATTTTGCCATCTTAAATGCTCAGTTTCTTTTGTGAAAATATCTTTTATAGAACTATCAAGTTTTTTTCTTTTATCAATTTTAGATTGAGCTGTATCTAAACTTTTTATAAATATCAAAAATGTAAATTGTTCAACAACTGTAAGAGGATTTGATATTCCTCCCGTCCAGAATGTTTCCCAGATTTTGTCAACTTGACTTTTTAGTTCATTTGTTATCATTTATATTCTTTCTTGTAAAAATTGTTTTATATTTAGTTATTTATATGAAAATTCTGAGATTCTTTAAGAAAATTCATTATCAATAATTTGGCAAATAATATGCCCGATTAATATATGAATTTCTTGAATCCTAGGAGTATCATTTGAAGGAACTATTAGATTTATATCACATATATTATTCATATTTCCTCCATCATGTCCTGTAAAACCTAGTGTTTTACAACCTAATTCTTTTGCTTTTTTTAAAGCATTTATTATATTTTGACTATTTCCACTTGTACTAATTCCGATAATTAAATCACCTTTATTTGCAAGTGCTTCAACTTGTCTATCAAAAATCCTATCGTAACCATAATCATTTCCAATAGAAGTTAATGCACTTGTATCTGTTGTAAGTGAAATGGCTGGAAGCCCTCGCCTATCACTTTTATATCTTCCTGTTAATTCAGCTGCAATATGTTGAGCATCAGCTGCACTTCCTCCATTTCCACAAAGAAGAATTTTATTTCCATTTTTTAATGTCTCTAAAACTAAAAGAGAGGCTTCCTCAAGATTTTCTTCTATTGTTTTTATTGTTAAATTAAGAGTGTTTAAATGGGATAAAAATTCATTTTTAATTGTTTGCTTTAGCATTTTGAATCCTTTGGATTATTTTTGTTGTACTTTTTCCATTTATAAACTTAACAAATCTTAATTCTTGTGCTATATCAGAACCAACAACCTCTTTACCTTCGTAATCTCCACCTTTTACAAGAATATGAGGTTGTATTTTTTTGATTAATTCGTATGGAGTTTCATCTTCAAATATAACTACATAATCAACCGATTCTAAAGAAGCAAGGATGTATGCTCTATCATCTTGTGAATTAATTGGTCTTGTTGAACCTTTTAGCTTTTTAACAGAACTATCAGCATTTAAACCTAGTATTAATACATCTCCATAACTTCTAGCAGTTTCAAGATATTTTACATGACCTGCATGTAAAATATCAAAACAACCATTTGTAAAAACTATTTTTTTACCTTTATTATGAATTTTTTTTGATAAAACTTCTATTTCACTAAAAGATTTAATTCTATTTAAAGAAGTTGATTGATGTAAACTTGATTCGTACTCAAATATTTCATCTAAAGATGCTGTGGCACTTCCTAGTTTCCCAACTACAACACCAGCTGCTAAATTGGCAAAGTGTATTGCTTCATCAATATGTAAATCATTTGTTATTGCAAAAGCAATAGATGCAATTACTGTGTCCCCTGCTCCTGTTACATCATAAACTTCTCTTGAAACAGTCGGTTTTACTCTTAAAATTTTATCAAAAACTGCAATTCCACTTTCGCCTAATGTTATTAAAGAAACTTCTAAATTACAGATTTCTTTTAATTGTTTTATCGCTAATTCTAAAGATGAATCATCTACTATATCAATATTTGTAGCTTCAATTGCCTCTTTTTTATTTGGTGTTAAAGTATAAGCACCTTTATATTTACTATAATCTTTTCCCTTTGGGTCAACAAAAACTTTTATATTATTTTTATTTGAAAGAGAAATAATTTCTTTTACCAAATCAGCTGTTAAAACACCTTTTCCATAATCAGATAAAATAATACAATCGTAAATTGTTATATTTTTAGTTAATACTTCCAAAATCTTATAAATACTTTTTGAAGAAATATCTTCAATAGTTTCATTATCATATCTCAGAACTTGTTGTTGAGAAGCAACGATTCTACTTTTTTTTGAAGTTCTTCTATTTTTTTCTATAATTAAATTTGAAGTTGATATTTTTATTTCTTCTAATAATAATTTTAACTCATTGGCAACTAAATCATCACCTATTACACTTATAACATCAACAATTGCTCCCAGTGCAAAAAGATTATTTATTACATTTCCAGCACCGCCAAGAAGGGAATTCTCTTTTTTTACATTTACAATTTGAACAGGTGCTTCAGGTGAAATTCTGTCACAATTTCCCCATAAATAATGATCTATCATTAAGTCACCAATTACAAGAATATTTGGCTTTTTATCTAATTTTCTCATCTAACTTCTTCTTTAAATAGTCTTTTAATTTCAGGAATATAAGCTTTTATTCCATCTTCTAGAGAAAATTTTGGCTCAAAAAATAAATATTCTTTAGCTGAGTCTATATTTGCTTGAGTAAAAAACTGATATTGTCCAATAAAAGGATTAGGAATGTACTCTTTTCCATTATCTATTTCTAACTCTTTTTGTAAAATATTTACTATATCTTCAAAACTTCTAGCTTTGCTTGTTCCAACATTATAAATACCAGATTTTTTTGGATTACAAGCTTTTATATTTGCTTGAATAACATCTTCAATATAAATAAAATCTCTTAAAATCTTATCACTTCCAATAAATAGTTTAGGAGTTAATCCTTTTAGTATTTGATGAGCAAATTGAACTACCATAGAAGCTGTTTTGTTTTTAAAGAATTCTTTTTCTCCATAAACATTAAAATACTTTAATCCAACTATTGAAATATCTAAATCTTTTTTTAGATATTCATTTGTAAGATTATCCATCATTACTTTTGAAAAACCATAGGCATTATTTGGTAATTCATATCCAATTTCAAATCTATCACTATCTCCATAAGTTGCAGCAGATGATGCATAAATCATATTTGCTTTATGTTTAATAGCAATTTTTAGTAAATTTTCATAAGCATTTACATTTGTTTTTATCATCAAATCTTGCTCCCTAACTGTTGTATCAGAAATAGCAGCTTGATGGAAAATGTAGTCAAATTTATAGTTTTTTTCTAAGTTCTTTAAAAGTTTTTTATCATTTATATCTCCACTAATAACAATTCCATTAAATCCAAGTAGATTTTTAAAGTGACCAAAACTTTTTAAGTTTCCATTTGAAAATGTTTCACCACTTCTAAAACAATCAAGAACTATTACTTTAGAATTGGGATAATTTTCTTGAAAATAAAATGCTAAATTAGAGCCAATAAATCCAGCTCCACCTGTTATTAAAATAGTTTTTTTATTAAAATTTATATCATTATATTTCATTAAACTATCCTAGTTTTTGATTATGTTTATTGTATCAATTAAATTATCAACTATCGTATAATCTTTCTGATTGTTTTTTTGTGAATCTATTAATATATAATTTTTTATTTTTGAATTAATAGCAGTATCAATATCTGAGATATTATCCCCTATTAGCCAAGAATTATCAAGATCTATATCAAACTCTTCTACTGCTTGAGTTATCATCAAAGGATTAGGTTTTCTACAATTACAATTATCACTAGGAATATGTGGGCAATGATATACTTTTAATATATCTATATCATTTTTATTAAATTCTTTTATCATCCAATTTGTAAGAATAGAAAAATCATTTTCTGAATAATATCCTCTTCCTATACCTGATTGATTTGTAATAATTATAATTTTATATCCTAAATTTATAAAATATTTACAAGTATAAAATACACCATCAATAAATTCAAAATTCTCTATTTTTCCAACATATCCATAATCATAATTTATTACACCATCTCTATCCAGAAAAATTACTTTTGTTTTTTTGTTTTTTTGAATCAAAATTTTACTATTTTATATTATTTAATTTAAAAAAGTTTTCTGCTCTTTGGTAACCTTTTTCTTTTGCCTCTTTAATATAACTAATCCCTTTTTCTGTATCTTTTTCAACTCCATAACCATTATAATAATACAAACCTACATGAAAAATTGCTGTTGTACTTTTTAATTCAGAAGCTTTGTTATACCAATAAAATGATTTTTTATAATCCAAAGAAGTTTCATTACCTTTTCCGTATAAATCAGCAAGTTTAATCATTGATGGTAAGTTATTTTGTTCTGCTGATTTAGTCAGTAATTCTATTGCTTTTGGAATATCTTTTTCAACTCCATCAGCTGTTAAATACATCATTGCTAAATTAGATTGAGCAACAGAATTTGAAGCATCTGCTGATTTACTAAACCAATAAAGTGCTTTTCCTTTATCAACTTTTGTTGCTCTTCCCATATAATACATTTTTGCAAAATTATTTTGTGCAATAATTACACCTTGTAAAGAAGCCTTTTCATACCAAAAAAATGCTTCTTTTACCTTTTCTTCATTTGTACTTGAATCATATAACATCGCTAGATTAAGTTGTGCAAAAGGATAACCAGCCTGAGCAGAAAGCTTATACCATTTTTCAGCTAACTCTAAATCCTTTTTTACTTCTTCTCCTAAATGATACATATGTGCTAAATTATTTTGTGCGGCAGGATTACCATTTTGTGCAGATTTTTCATACCAAAAAAAAGCTAACTTGTAATTTTTTGTAACTCCTAATCCTTTATAATTCATTAAAGCAATATTATATTGGGCATTTGCATCATCATTTAATGCTAACTCACTATATTTATCATAGGCTTCAATATAATTTTTTTTATTAAAACTATCAGTAGCTTCTTCAAAAGTTACTGCATATAAAGTTGTAAAAAATAAAAATATATAAATAATTAGTTTCATAAAAATCCTTTTAAATTATTTCTTTTCTTTTGATTTCAAATCAAATTCACTATTTTCTTTTAAATTATTACTATTTAAAATAATCTTATTTGAATCAGTATTCTCATTTTGAGGTCTCATATTTATTATATTTTCTAAATTTTCTTTAAATTTATCAATATCTTTATCTTCTTTCAATGATTTGTCTTCTTTTAAATCTTTCAAACCAATATTTTCATTTGTATCTAAATTTTGTACTTTTTTTGCTCTTTCTTTTTTTTGTGCTTCTGTTTTAAAAATATCATCCATAATAACTGGAGATAAAATATTTGTATCTTCAATATTCTCACTTTGATTAAAAATATCACTATTACTTATGCCTAATGATAAATCTGTTTTTTCATAAATATCTGCTTTTATAGTATCAATTGTATTTTTATTACTATTTTCTTGTGAAATTAAAATATTTTTTTGGATATAACTATTATCTGGACTAAATGTAATGAAATAATTATCACAAAACCCATTTAATAAATTATATGAGAAATATCTATTACACATTTTCCACTCTTTTTTTAAACCTAATAAATAATCTAATCTATCCCAAAAAAGCTGATGTACATTTTCATCTATATTTTCAATATCATCTGGGTTTATGCCATCTCTTCTAATTACAATTAAATTAGCTCTTGTTTCTTTTTCCGTTTGATATAGTTCTAATATCCATTTATCTAAAACAATATTTACTTTGATTATATTATCTTCAAACATTATTTTATTTACTTCTAATTTATCTCTATAGGCATCTACAATAAAAGATTTGTTTGCATTTTCTTTATTTGAAAGAGTAAAAAGTGTTTTTGCAGCATCAAAAACAGCATTTTTTGAAATATCAGGATAAACCTTTTTAGTAACCAAAATATCTTGTTTTTGAGAACAACCCGCAAATATTATCATTACTAATATAACTATAATTTTATTCATAAATAACCTTATCTATTAACTGCATATAAATCTAATCTACTTAAAAACTTATAATCTTGATCTGATTCTACATTTTCAACTATAATTTTTACCTCATTTACTTCAGCATAAACAATAATATTTTTAATTCTATGTTTTTTTATTAAATCATTATGAATATTTTGCGTTAAATCTTTATCTATTTTTATATAATTAATTTTTATTTCTGATAATTCTTCTAATGAATACTCTTTTGTTTTAAATCTTTTAATTAATATCTCAAATTTTAATTTATTTAATTGTTTAACAAATTCAACAAATTGTTTTTTATAAACAGAAGCGGAATAAGATGTGATACTAAATAAAATATTATTTACAATGTTTTTATTTTCAACTACTAATTTATTTAGAAATTCTACAAATTCATCATCTGATATAGTTTTAATTGATAAATTAATTGCGATTTTATACTCTAATTTATTGTTTTTAATATATTCTAAAGCTTTTAAGATAACTTGTTTATCAAAAATTTTATTTAATTTTAACTTCTCACTAATTGCAATAAATGAACCTATTGGCAAGATATTGCCATCTTGGTCTTTTAATATTGGTTTTAATTCTCTCATTAATAATTCATTCTCAAAAGAATAACTATCAAATGCAAATGAGATATCAAAATCATTATTCTCAATTATATATCTAACTTTTTTTTCTGTTTTTTCTACTTCTTCAGAGATTTTATTTTTTTCGATAATTTCATAACAGTTTTTATCTTTTGAAACAGCTTCTTTATATGCATCATTTACTAAACTTAAGATTGAATCTATTGTTCCATATTTATCAATTGGTGTTCCACCTATATGAAATATATTATTAGGCAATTTATAATTTTTCGATATTTCTGTAAGTAATCCATTAATCACTCTATTAGAAAAATCAACTGCTTCCAAATAATCAAAATCTTTTGCTAAAATTATAAATTCTGCTCCATGAAATCTATAAAAAGATATTTTATTATTTGGGTATGAATCAATAATATTATTTATAATATTCACATAAGACATTATAAAATCATCAGTTTTTACTGTACCATTTAAGCTCTCAATTTGATTTAGTTTAGCAATTTTTAGTAAAAAGATATAACCTTCAAAAGATGATACAAACATACTTTTCATATCAATATCAAACATTTTTTTATCATATAATCCTGTTAAATTATCAGTTAATAAATTTCTTTCCATAGATTCTCTATTAATATTTAATTCATTTACTAAAGATGCTACTCTGTTTGATAATTTTGATATATTAGTCAACAAATTTTTATATTCATGATTTTCATTAAAAATTTTATTGTCTATATTTGAGAATTTATTGTTTAACATATCAGAAACAATATTCTCAAGATAATTAATTGGTTCAATTATATATTTATTTTCTATATAATTATTATAATAAACTATAAATATTATTATTAGAGAAAATAAAACTATTATAAAGATAAACAGTTTATTGGAAAAATCATAAATCTCTTTTTTTAAATTATAATCATCAACAATATATTCTATTGTTGCATAGTTTACATCACCAATTTTCAGCTCTTTAGTTATTACATTCTCTAGTTTTATATTATAAAAATATTCAAAAATACTATAAAATTGTTCATGTTTTTTTTCAATATCTTTATTGTCTACTAAATTTGAATTAATTTGTACTATGAAATTTTTAATTTCATTATTTTTAAATAATTGAAATTTAATTATTAAATTTTCATTTAAATTAAAATCACTTGCTGGCATAAATTCAAAAAAAGATGTTCCTTGTATTTTTTGTATTTCCCCAAATCTTATATCTGTCATAACATCTGCTAAATTCCACGAAGTATCATCAAAATCATTAGTTTGAAAAATCAAAGCTTCTTTATTAAACAAAATTTTGTTGTATTTGATTTTTACATTACTTATAAAATTAGTATTTTTAATATCTTTAATATACTGATTTATAGATATTTTATCGAACAAAATAATTTTACTTTGAAGTTTATCAGTATATTTATCCACATTTAATTCAATATTATTTTGGGCATTTATAAAAGCTTTTTCTTTGAAATCTAAAAAAAATGACCAAAAAAATAAAAATAAAATACCAACAAATATTAATATTAGTGTTGCGATATTTTTTATTATTCTAATTTTTATATTTTTCTGCATTATTTAACTTTTTCTAAAAGTAAAAATTTTTCTTTTACCGTACTTGAGTTTGAATTTTTGTACTCTGTTTTAGAAGTTTCATTTATATATTCAAATTCTGGTTCTTTTTTGGGTTCATTTGTATTTTGTTGAATATTTAAATTATATAGTTCTTGCTCTTTTGAAACTTTTTGAACAACTGGATAATAAGAAGCTCCTATTTTATTAAGTTCTTCAATGGTTTTTTGTGCCTCTTCATATGTATTATAAATTCCATAATTCCATCTAATTAAATTTGTTCCATTTGAATAATTATATGAAAAAGAATTTTCATATAAACTTGGATTTTCAGTTAGAATTTTTTCTAGTTCTTTTTTATTATTAAATGATGTTATATTAATAGTATAAGCTTCAGGATTTGCATTTATAAAAGTGTTATTCATTGTTTCATTAAATTGGAACTCTTCTATTTTTTTCTCTTGTTTAATTTTTTCAATAGTATTAATTTTTTCAACAACCTTAATCTCAGGAGCTGGTGTTTGTACTTTTAATCCTATAATATAATCATTATATGATTTTTTAATATCTTTTACTTTTTTTATAACAAGAGTTTTTTGGCTATTACTTTTTGATAATTTACTGATTTCTACATTTGCCGTTTCAATATTTTCAAAAATTCCATGTGCAACTTTTGAACTAACTTTTGAATTTTCAATAGAATCATAAGAAAAAGAATTTTTATCTAACTCTTTATTTTTTATAAAATCTATCGCATCTTTTTGATTATTAAATGTTCCTATTTCAATAGTATAAAAATTATCATCTGTTATTAAAAACTTTTTAATAAAATTATTAATATTTTCATCTTTAATAGCTTTATTAGCAAATGAATTTCGTAATTCTTCTTCTTTTCTTCTTTGCTCTTCTCTATCTAATTTTTCTTTTTCTGTTAAGAATTTATCATCAATATATATGTCTTGTGTGTAATTACTTTTTGTAAAATCAATAAATTTTGGATGTTCAGGGTCCATATCAAAAAAAGCTAATAAATCTCCTGTATATCCTAGTAATGTGAAAAAATCAGTAATATTACTATTTTCATATTTTATCAACTCAATTTCAGCCAAGTTTAGTTGTTTATGACCTTGTAATAAAGATTGCAAATCTTGTTGTCCTAAATTAAACTCTTCCCAATAAGCATCGACCATTTTTCTTAATGAGATAACTTCAGAAATATTACTTTTTAAAGATTCATTTGTAGATTGTATTGATGTAAATAATTTGGAAATATTCCATTTTAATTTTTTCTTTTCTTCATCCAATTTAAAATTTAGTTCTCTAATAGCACTAAAAGCACTTAAAATCTTATTTTCATCTTTTCCACCATTATATAAATTAAAAGTTAATCTAAAAAGTGCATTAAATTCTTGTTCTCTTTCTTCATAATCTTCTTTATCCATTACATTATCCAATGAAACTTCAAAGTCTAGTTTAGGAGCAAAACTTGATTTTTTTGATTTTAGATTAAATTTTTCAGCATCAAGCGATTCATAATAATTTAAAATCATACTGTTTCTTTTGATTCCTCGTTCATATAATAAATCAAAAGTTGAAACATTAATATTAAAATTTTTCTCATAAGGAAGTGTTTGAATATAATTTTGACCTACAATATATTCATAATACCGAATTGATTCAGTAAGTTTAGATTTTACTTTTGTAAGTTGTGTTTGTGCATTTGAAACATTTGCTTTTATTGCTGTTAAATCGCCAATTGTTGCTGCGCCATTATCATATTTTATTGTTACAATTTCTAAAATTCTATTTAAATTCTCCATATTATTTTCACTAGCTAAAACCGTTCTATATGAAAACACTACATCAAAATATGCTTTTATTGCTTTTGTAATTTGTTCTTGTAAAACAATTTGATATTGATTTTTTTCTACATTTAATTTCTTTTCTAAACTTTTAATAGTATTTGAAGTCTCTCCACCAGAATAAATATTTTGACTTAAAATAAATTTATAATTTCTATCATTGTAATATCTAAAGAATTTTGTATCTTTTGTTCCACTATCAACATTACTTGCTTGTGTTCTTCCATTTTCAGCCTCAAAATTCAAAGTTGGATAATATCCAGCAACAGAATCTTTTAACTTAATTTCGCTTTGAATTACTTGTTCTCTTGCTGCTTTTAGTAAATCACTATTTGATACTGTTTCAAGAACAACATCCATTAATGATACTTTTTTATATTTAGTCATATCTGCATTAAAATTTTTATCATATCTGCCAAAACTATTCATTTTCTGCATTTCAGAACTGCTTGGATTTTCATCAATATAAACAGAAATATTTTTATTTTCATCTATTAGTGTTTCTTCATTAGCATTCAAAATAACACTTAAAAATATCAAAAATATCAATTGTTTTTTCATTTATTTTCTACTTTACTATTTTAATTACTAAATAACCATTTTTAGCATCTACAGATTCTTTTACTTCAGGGTTACTTGATAAATCAATTTTTATATCTTTTTTTTCATAACCAAATTTTCTTATTAAATTTCTAACACTCATTGTTCTTGCTAATGAAATTTGCTTAGAAATAGTTGCACTTAATTGATCTTTTATATCAGATGCATAAATATTAACTTTATGATTAGGATATTTGTTTTTTGCTTTATTTACAAAATCTTTTATTTGTTTTGAAACAGCATCATCAACAAAAAATTCATCTGCTTTATATGTTATTACTATATATTCATCCATAGCAAGGATTTTTTGTATTTGTGTTGAATCCTCTTTTTTATCTGCAACATTTATACCAGAAGATTCTATTTCGTCTGTACCTTTTGCAGATTTTACAGAAGTATCTTCAGATGCTATTTGATGTTGAAGAGCTAAAATCATCTGTTTTTGTTCATTTATTATTTGTATATTAAGATCTGAATTAGGATTAGTAGTACTTACAACAGGAGGATTATTTGTACTTGAAATTAATTCACTCGATGAAATCGAACCATTAAATGATACTTTATATTTAAATTGTGCATAATATCCAAGATTTGCAAGAACAACTAATAAAAATAATAATAATACTAAAATAACTGAAGAAAAAATATCGACAAATGATGGCCAAGGATTAAATTCTTCTTCAAATTTGCAAGCCATATACTATCTCTTACTTTCTAAATTATTTTCTTTTTCTAAACTTTTAACTAATTGAATAAGTAATTTATTATTTTCTTCTTGTAATAGTAAACTTTTCTTTATAGTTTTATGCTCTGATAAAATTACTGTTGAAATTTCTTGTAAAGATTCTTCAATGAGTTTAGAACTAGAATATTGATTAAC
>JAIELU010000162.1 GCA_019752775.1 Campylobacterales bacterium
AACTAGCTTGATAAGTTGCTGAATCAATTTGATACAAGATTTCACCTTGAGTTACGAAGCTTCCTTCTGTAAAAAGTTGTTTAGTAATAATCCCACTAATTTGTGGTCTTACTTGAGAAATTAATTTTGCTTTAACTCTGCCACTTAAATCTTGTTGTAAGGCAATTGGTTGTTCTTGAAGAGTGATAACACCAACTTCAACAGTTTGAGCTTGTGTATGGTTGGAAACTTTACTTTCGCAACCATTTAAAACTATTAATGTAGTTGCTATTAAAATAAAAAAGTTAGATTGTTTTGACACTATGGTAGCCTTGATAATAAATTAATTAATTGATTGTATAACATCTATGTTAATAAAATATTAATAATTAATTCTGTGTATTTGATTTTGACCAAGAAATTATTTTTCTATCTTCTTGAATTATGTGATGAACAAGGGCAATATCTATTATTTTTGCTAATTCCTTTTCAAAAAGGCTCTCATCCATATTTGGAAGTTGTTTTACAAAAGTATTTATTTTTTCAATAATATTAAGGTGTAATAGTTTATGTTCTTCAAGTAAAGGATAATTCATTTCTTGCATAAATAGTTCTTCATGTTTAAAATGTGATTTCATATATGAATACAAATCTGTTAAAACTTCTTTTATTTTTGCAGTTCTTTGCTCAAGTTCAACTTCAGTAAATGCTTCTTCTGCAATATCAAAAAGTTTTTTATGTTCCGCATCAATTTTCTTGTCACCAACGCTATAAATATCTTTCCATCCAAAATTCTTTTTTAAATCTGATAATGAAGTGTTCCAAAGTTGAATTTTTTTATCTTCTAAAACAATATGTTTTATAAAGTACACTTCAATAAAATCGTTAAGAGATTTTTCAATATCATGTAATTCTAAGTTATTTAATTCAGAAATTAAAGTTGTAAGCATATCTAACATATTTTTATGAAGAAGTTTATGAGAGCTAAGTTCTGGATAATCTATCTGTGCCATATATTTTTGTTCATTAGCAAAATGCGTTCCCACATAATCAAAAAGTTTTGAGATAATGTCTTTTAGTTTTATTTTAACTTTGTCATCATCTTTTAGTTTTGAAATACTCATGGCTTCTCTAGCAATGGTAAAAAGCTTTTGATGTTCCTTATCAATCTTGAAATTATGGATATTGTATTCAGATTTCCAAATTATTGAATTGGAATTTGTATTACTGTTCATGAAAGCCTTTAATATTTTTTTTCGTTACTTTTAATTATAGATTTAAATTATTAATACAAGCTTTATTTTAAGATAGTTTACTATAATACATGAAAAAATAGGAAGCATTTCAAGATGAGTAATATTGATATTAAAGAAAAGTTAGTACAATCGCAGTTTAATACAAATGTAGCTTTTTTCATACATTTAAAAGCATACAATAATAGTGTAAGGGATGAATTAGAAAAAAGATTATCAGAGGTTTTCTTCTTTTCAAGGGGAATTGACTGGAAATTTGATAGTTTCGGAATAGAAAAAACAGGTTCAAGAGGAACAGATGTTTTAGGTTATTTTATTTTTAGAGCAGTTGAAATTGAGAAATTACAGAAATTATTTATTGAAGAATTTAAAGATTATGAAAATGCAATAAAAATCACATGTTCAGTTTCAAAATATGAAAAAGTTGAAGAGAGCTTTTTTGAGCTAGAGATATAAAAGTTAATCCTTTTATATTTTTATCTATTTTCTCTTTGATTTTTTTCTATTAGGATTAATTTTATACTCAGCTTTTTTTAATTTCTCTATTAATTTTGAAGAAATTTTATACATATTCATAATAATCTCTTTCTTTTCATTATCTAAATCTTTTTTACTATTATCATATCTATTAATTAAATCTAGATAATCAATATCTTTTAAATAGGGATAAAAGTAAGCAGTTTTCTCCTCTTCAATTATCCATTCACTTAAAAGTGAAATAACAACTAATTCAGGTATCCAAGAACTCCCATTTGGCAAACAAACTTCAATGGTTTTTATTAAAGTATCATAATAAATCATCAAAGGTTCTTCTTTTTTTGCAAGTAGTTTTAAAGTTGCATTTTTATGAGAATTCTCAATTAAACTTCTTAAATAAGTTGAGTTTATTACTGTATCTTGAAGTTGTTCTAGCAACTTCTTTAACGAAGAATAAACCAACTCTTTATCTTTATCATTACCTAATTCAAAGCTATATCCAATATTATCTATTTGATAAAAAGATTGCTCTAATGTCGTTCTTATAAATACTAAAAGTGCTTCTGTTTTTACATCTCTTAGAAGTTTTGGTTTTATTCTATTTTTGCAAGTCATATTCTTTTAATCTTTATATTTATCTCTAATTTCTTTAAATTTATCAATATTCTCAAAGAATAAATTGATTAATTTAGGTTCAAATTGTTTTCCTTTTTCTTCAAGTAAAAGTTTAAAAATATCTTCATCACTCCAAGCTTTTTTATAACATCTATCACTTCCCAATGCATCAAATACATCTGCAACGGCAGTAATTCTTCCATAAATATGAATCTCTTTATCTTTTAGCTTTTGTGGGTAACCACTTCCATCCCATTTTTCATGATGATCTCTTGCAACAATAGCTGCTGCTTTTAAAATCTCTCTTTTTGAGTTCTTTAAAATATTATAGCCATTCATTGAGTGTTCTCTCATAATTTCCCATTCTTCAGGAGTTAGTTTCCCAGGTTTATTTAAAATTGAATCAGGAACACCAACTTTTCCTATATCATGCATTGGACTTGCTGTAAAAAGAATTTCACATTCTTTTTCATTTAAACCATATAATGTTGCTAAGAGTCTTGAATATTCAGCTACTCTTTTTACATGATTTCCTGTTTCACTACTTCTACTTTCTCCAATTTCTCCCATTTTATAGATAACTTCTCTTTGCGTTTCTTCAATTTCTTTATGTAATTCAATTATTTCTGTTATTTCTTTTCTAATACTCATATATTCTAAAATTTCACCATTTAAATTCACTATTGGAACGATAGTTGCTAGAAACTGATGAACTTTTCCATCATTTAGGATATTGTGAATTTGTCCCTTCCAAATTTTACCACTTTCAAGATGTTCCATTATTTTAGAGTTAACTTCTTCTAAAGGAAAAATTCTTTTTATAATATTATATGGTTTCCCAATGATTTCATCTGGTGTATAACAACTTACTTCATAAAATCGTTCATTTACATAAGTGATAATTCCTTTGGTATTTACTCTTATTATAATACTACTTATATCCATAGCATTTTCGTAAAGTTTTGAAAGATTTAGAACTTCTTGAAAGTTGTTCTGAGATATATTAAATTGTTCTTTTAAGTATTGTTTCGTTCTTTCAATTTCAGTTATATCGCTTCTAATTGCTATAAACTCTATTACATTATTATCTGCATCTAAGATTGGATTTATTATTGTATGAACCCAATACTCACTTCCATCCTTCTTTCTATTTTTAAGTATTCCTCTCCATGGTTCTTTTAAATCTTTTATTGTATGCCACATTTCTTTAAATACAGAAGTAGCCATATCTCTATGTTTTATAATATTATGAGGTTTACCTATAACCTCTTCTTCTATATATCCAGAGATTTTACAAAAAGCTTCATTTACATAAGTTATTATTCCCTCTGAATTTGTTTTTGAAACAATAAAACTTCTATCTACTGTATCTTTATATTGATTTAAAAGTTGAGTTTTATAAAAAACTTCATCTTCTATATCTTTATCATTTGTGAACATATCAGTTTTTAAAACCAATTCTTCTATCATATATGGCTTTTTTATAATTTCTCTTACACCCAGTCTAAAAGAGTCTCGTATTAAATTTGGAGATATATTTCCTGTTATAATTAATACTTTTATTCTTAATTCATCTAAAATTATTTTTCTATGTTTTACTAAAAAGTCATAACCATTTGATTTTTCTAATTCTAAATCTAATAACAATAAATCAATTTTATTTGTTTTGATTAAATTTAGTGCCTCTTCAGTAGTTGATGTTTCCAATATATTATAATTTCTATTAGAAAAAATATCTTTTAATTGTTCTCGAACAACAAAAGAATCATCTACGATTAAAATAGTTTTTAACTTATTTTTTTCTATTTGGTTTATTAGATTTGGAATTTCTGAAATTTTATAAATAAAGTTTTTATCTTTGTTTATAAAATCTATAATTCCTTTTTGATAAGAATTTTCTCTTAATTGAGAATCTGTTTGTGATGTAAGTACAATTATTTTAGGGTTAGATAAAGATAACTCTTTTATAAGTTCATATCCATTTCCATCAGGAAGGTTTATATCTAAAATAATATAGTCTATTTTTATTGAATTTATCTTTTCTCTTGCATCTTTTAGAGTAGTTGATAAAAAAGTATTAAATCCATAATTTAAAAAAATATTATTAATAATTTTAATCATTGAAGTTGAGTCTTCTACTATTAAAATATTGAAATTTTTTGTTTTGAATTCAAAAATATCCATATTAAACAACTCCTTTTTTTCTTTTTCTTAAAGTAGATCTGGATTATTTGGTTTCCCAAATAAATAACCTTGAAAATAAGAACATCCCATAGATACTAATATTTCGTGTTGTTCTTTTGTTTCTACACCTTCTGCTATAACTTCTAAGTTAAATTTCCCACCAATAGATAAAATAGTTTCAACTATTGAAAAATCATTTGTATCAATAAGAATATCTCTTATAAAAGATTGATCTATTTTTAATTCTTGTATTGGTAATTGTTTTAAATAAGCTAAAGATGAATATCCAGTTCCAAAATCATCAATTGATAAAGTAACTCCTATTTCAAATAATTTTTTTATTTTTTGAAGAGTTTCTTCGACATTTTTAATTAATAAATTCTCTGTTAATTCTAATCTTAATTTATTAGGATTTATATTATGCTCTTTTATTAAAGAGTCTACTAAGTCTACAAAATTATCTCGTTCAAATTGTTTTGGACTAATATTTACAGATATTCTCCACTCTTTTTTTTCTTTATCCTCTTCCCATTGTTTTATTTGATTTATTGCTTCTATTAAAATCCATTTTCCTATTGATATAATTAAACCTGACTCTTCTGCAATTGATATAAAAGAGTTTGGAGGAATGAGTCCTCTTTTAGAATTCCATCTAATTAATGCTTCAACGCCAATAACACGACTTATATTATTTTTAGTTAATATTTGTTTTTGATAGTGAAGAACTAACTCTTTTCTTTCGATTGCTTTTCTCAATTCTTCTACCATTTGGGCTTTTTCTTCTATCATTTGCTGTAATTTAGGATCAAAATAACTGAATCTATCCCTACCTTTTTCTTTTGAACTATACATGGCAGTATCTGCATATTTCATTAATTCATCTAAATTAGTATTCTTTCTGAACAAGATTATTCCAATACTTGTTGTTAATCTTAATTCATGTTCCAATATTAAATATGGTTTTTTAATTTCTTTTAGAATTTTTTTTGAGATTATATTTATATCTTTAATAACAAGTTCTTTATCATTAGATTTAGTATCAATTAGAATAACAAATTCATCTCCCCCTAATCTTGCTACAAAATCTGCTTCTCTGAGTATTTTTTTTAATCTTTTTGCCGTTTCAATTAAAACTAAATCCCCAGCTGTATGCCCTTTAATATCATTAACCATTTTAAAATAATCTAAATCAATAAATAATAATGCTCCATAATGATTTTCTCTTTTAACTCTTTTACTCATAAAAGAGAATATTTCTCTTAACATCAATCTATTTGGCAGTTCAGTTAGATGATCATATTGTGCTAATTGAAGAATTTCTTTTTCTTTTTCTTTGATTTCGCTAATATCTAGAATCGCTGAAACTCTCACATTTTTATCTAATATTTTTATATTTTTACCTCTTAAAATAGCAGGAAATGTTGAACCATCTTTTCTTAACAAAATTGATTCATAAGCTTCTTGATTATCTTTTTTAATAACATGTTTGACTAGATTTTTTGATTCTGTGGCAATAAAATCCAAGGCATCTTTATTTATCATTTCCTCTTCAGTAAAACCTAAAAGTTTAGTGGCAATTTTATTAACTTGTATACATTTTTGATTTTCATCATAAATAATTATTCCCTCTAATGTGGAATCAATTATAATTTTAAAAGTTTCAATAAACTCATCTTTTTCTTTTAAAATTTGCGCTTCTAATTTTTTTTGTTCAGAAATATTTATACCAAATTGAATATTCACTTTTCTTCCATCAGTCCATTGTGAAATATGGCTAACAAACATATAATCTTTATTATTTAGTGTATTTTTATGTTCCCAATTATATAAAGTTCCAAAAGGAAGTAAATTTGGTTCAATTTTATTTTGATTTAAAGGACAAAATCCACAAGGTTTATTTTGTTTATTTTGCAAAACTTTATAACAAGTTTTACTTAATATTTCTCCAAATTCTTCTTTACATTTTTTATTAGCATAAAGAATCTCATGGGTAGATAAATCAATTATATAAATTAATGCGCCACTATTTTCAACTATTGTTTGAATTTCTTTTAACATAAATTATAATTCCTTTGTCTAGAATTTAAAAGTTTCCCCTATGCTTTTAGCTTTAACTTCATTTTTCCCTTCAAACTCTTTTTCGTTTGCATTTGATACAACTAATTTTGCAATTTCATCGGTTAAAACTGCAACATCATGTGTCTGTGATGCAACTGCTGCATTTTGTTGAGTTTGTCTGTCTAGTTGAGTTACCGCATCATTTATTTGTTCAATCCCTGAAAGTTGCTCTTTACTTGACATCTCAATATCTTGAATTAAATTTATTGTATTTGTTATATTTTGGTTTAACTCTCTATATCCACTAATCATATTATTTGCTATTTGCTTTCCATCATTAGCTTTTTTTGTGGCATTTTCAACAATTGTTTTTATCTCTTTTGCAGCTTCTGCACTTCTGTTTGCTAGATTTCGTACTTCCGCTGCAACAACTGCAAATCCACGTCCTGCTTCACCTGCTGTTGCTGCTTCAACTGCTGCATTTAAAGAAAGAATATTTGTTTGAAATGCTATTTGATCAATTACGCTTATTGCTTCATTTATAGAATTAACTTGTAGATTTATCTCTTCCATTGCAATAGTTGTTTGATTTGCTAATTTCTCACCATCAGAAGCAGACTTAGTAACGCTGTTTGAATAAGTTGCCATTTTTGCTATATTTTGCGTATTATTTCTTATATTTCCAGTTATCTGTTCTAATGCTGCTGCTGTTTCTTCTAGGGAACTTGCTGCCTCATTTGAACTTATATTTAATTTATCTACATTGGTTAAAAGAATATTTGAACTTTCATCTAAAGTTAATCCATTTGATTTATTTTCAATCAACATTTGAGTTATCGCTTTTCCAAGATTATTTATATCTTTAAATAAAGTTCTAAAATTATTTTGTACAGAATCTTCATCTAATCTTTTCAAATAATTATAATTACTATAACTTTCTAAAATAATCAGTGCTTGACTAATTGTATCTTTCATATTATCAGCTAATATATTTATAGATTTTGCAATATAATTTAATTTGATATTTGAAGTGTTTGTGTGATAGATTTTATCAGTAAAAGTACCAGCAGCCATTTTCTCCGTTACAAGTAATAGCTCTCCAAAAATCTGTAATTCTTCATTTTGTTTTTGATTTAATAAATTAAATATTGAATTAAATTTATCTATAACTTCTTGATTTAATCCTTGATATGAATTATTTAGTTCAGGTAAAGTATTTATTTTATGGTCAATATAAGATTCCAAAATATCTAAAATATTTATAATTCGTTTATTTTTATTTCTAAACATTTTAACTCTTTATTTTAGTGTTAAATAAAGTTTTGTCGCATCTGCTATTTCTTTATCTGTGGGTTTTATTCTAATTGAGATATATCTTAGTTCACCATTTACTTTTTTTGAGGGATATGCAGTAGCATTTACCCAATAAAATCCCCCATTTTTTGTTTTATTTTTAACTATACCTTTCCAAATTTTGCCTATTTGTACCGTTTTCCACAAGTCTTCAAATGCAGCTTTTGGCATATCTGAATGTCTTACAATATTATGTGGATTTCCTACTAATTCTTCTTGTTTATAACCAGCAATTTTACAAAAATCCTCATTTGCAAAAGTTATAATGCCTTTTTCATCTGTTTCAGTAACGATAATGTCATTTATTGACATTTTTATTTCTTTATTCAAAAAAACTCTTTCTATTTTTTAATTGTGTTTTTGAGCATGAGGTATAGCTTTTGTAGCTGATTCTATATTTCTAGCTTTAACTTCATGTTTCCCTTTAAACTCTTTTTCATCAGCACTACTTACAACTAATTTTGCTATTTCATCTGTTAAAATTGCAACATCATGAGTTTGTGATGCTACCATAGCATTTTGTTGAGTTTGTTGGTCTAATTGAGTTACAGCATCATTAATTTGTTCGATTCCAAGTAATTGCTCTTTTGAAGCATTTTGAATATCTGAAATTAGATTTATAGTTTGAGAAATGTTCTCATTTAGTTGTTTGTATCCATCTATCATATTTCCAGCTATTTCTTTACCTAAATTTGCTTTTACAGTTGCATTTTGAACTAAATCTTTTATTTCTTTTGCTGCATCTGCACTTCTACTTGCAAGATTTCTTACTTCAGCTGCAACTACTGCAAATCCTTTTCCAGCTTCTCCTGCTGTTGCTGCTTCTACGGCTGCATTTAATGAAAGAATATTTGTTTGGAATGCTATTTGGTCGATTACTGTAATTGCATCATTTATCGCATTTACTTCTTTATCAATTTCATTCATAGCATCAGTTGTTTGATTTGCTAATTTTTCACCTTTTGAAGCTGAATCAGTTACGCTTGAAGCTAATTGAGACATTTTAACAATATTATTTGTATTGTTTGAAATATTACTTGAAATTTCTTCAACTGCAGCTGCAGTTTCTTCTAAAGCAGCAGCTGCTTCATTTGAGTTTCTATTTAAAGTATCAACATTTTTAAGTAGTATATGACTACTTTCACCCAAAGTTAATCCATTTGATTTATTTTCAACAAGCATCTCATTTATAATGTCAGCAAGATTATTTAATCCAACAGTAACACCACTATTACAACCTTTTATTCTATAAGTAAAATCAAGGTTTGCAAACTTTTCTAAAGCAAGGCTTATATCATTTATATTTGTACAAACTCTTAATTGAAGGCTTAATAACATATCATTGATGTGATGTCTTAAATCTTCTAAACTTTGAGTTTCAGTTTTATTCTCTAATCTTTTATTTAAAAATCCATCTTTTATTGTTATAGCAATTTGATTTATCTCTTCTAAAAATACATTATCTGAGTCTATCGCTCTTTTTGTTTTAGAAATATTTTCATTTACTATTTTTGCCATATTTCCAAATTCATCCTGATTTGCATCATCTAACATTTCAACTGTTTTTGATTCTTTATTGATATACCCAAAGAAACTTAATAGTCCTTTTTGGAAATTATTTAAAGTTGTTATTAGTTGATTTGATAAAACAAGCGAAAAAGTAACAAAAAATATAATTGCAAGAATTGCAATAGCAATTAATGCTGTATTCATAGTATTTATTGCTTTTTCTTTCATAAAAATAGTATTTTTATTTATAAGAGCCAATTGGTTTTCAAGTTTTAATCCAATATCAACCATTTGTTTTATTGCAGCTAATATTTCAGGAGTCTCTTTTTCTATTCCATTTTTATAATCAGGTATTCTTTTTTGTGCTAATTCATCAAAGCTTTTTATGTAATTTTTTGATTCATTTACGATTACATCACATAAATCAATATTTTCTTTTACAACTAATATAGGTTTTAATTCTAAAACATATTTATTTAAAAGTTCAAAATCATCTTTAACTATTTTTGCTTTTGATTCATCAGGGCTTCTTAAAAATTGATAAACAGATATTCTTCCTTTTAAAACTTGTTGGATGAATAAATCAGTTTGTCCTGCTGCATTTGTTTGTCGTTTTTGAATATTATCAAAATAACTAAATATCAAGGCTGATACTATTACTATAAAGATAAAAGCTATTGGTAAGAGTAAAAGTTTCCGTTTTGTAGAAGTGTTTTTTAGCAAGTTTAATCCTTTTTTAAGAAATGATAAAGAATATTACAAATTTTAAGCAAAACTTTAGCTTAAGTTAAATAATTTTATACTTGACAAAATTAATTGGAATTTAAGCTAAAAAATTAGTATTTTAGTTCTAAAAACACATAAGAAATGTATAAATTTATACTATCATAAAAGCATACTCAATATAATGAATAAAAAATTTTAGGAGAAAAAATGAAAAAAATTATATTTCTGATTTTTGCTACACTCTATGCAAATGCGCACTTTCTAACATTTATGGCAAATACAGATAATGTATCTGACCAAAAACAAGCAAAGATAAATTTTGATATATCTTTTATTCATCCATTTGAACAAACAGGTATGATTATGGAAAAACCAGAAGTTTTTGTAAATTCTAAAAATAATAAATTAAATCTAAGTGAAACTACAAAGTTTAACCAAAAAGCTTGGAGTAGTTCTTATGAAATCAAAACTCCTGGAATTTATAAATTTTTTGTTCAACCACAGCCATATTTTGAGCCCTCAGAAGAAAAATTTATCTCTCATGTTCCAAAATTGATAGTTAGTTCTTTTGGATTAGAAGATGGTTGGGATGAACCTATTGGTTTAAAATATGAAATTATTCCACTTACTAAACCTTTTGGTTTATATGAAGGAAATTTATTTCAAGGAAAAGTTTTACATAATGGAAAACCAGCAATTAACACAGAAGTTGAAGTTGAGCTTTATAATGAATTTGGTTTAAAAGCACCAACAGATTCTCATATAACACAAGTTGTAAAAACAGATGCTAATGGAGTTTTTTCTTTTGTAATGAATCACAAAGGTTGGTGGGGATTTGCAGCTTTGATAGAAGAGGGTGAATTAAAATATAAAGATGGAAAAAATTATCCAGTTGAAAATGGAGCTTTAATTTGGGTAAAGGCTTACTAGAATGCATATAGCAGATGGTGTTTTATCCATTGAATCAACAGTTGTGGTCTCGGCTGTTAGTTTATTTGCTTTTTACAAAGCTGTAAAAACAATAAAAGAGGATGAAATACCACTAACAGCCGTTGCTAGTGCTATGTTTTTTATAGCTTCATTTATTCATATTCCTTTTGGAGTTACCCAAATACATCTTATTCTTTTGGGAGTAATTGGAATATTTTTAGGACTTAGTAGTTTTATTTCTATTTTTATCGCTTTGATTTTACAAGCATTACTTTTAGGTTATGGTGGTGTGGCTTCCATTGGAGTTAATCTTTTTGTTATGGCAGCACCTGCACTTATAATTTATTATATAAATAAAACTGAAATATTTTTAAGAATAAATGAAAAAGTAAGATTTTTTTTAATAGGATTTTTAGGGGCATTTTTTGCCACGCTATTTTTAGTACTTATTTTATACTTTTCAAAACCCGAATATGAATGGGCTGCTTATAGTATATTTGGAGTTAATATTATAACTATGACAATAGAAGGGTTTGTAAGTATGTTTTTACTTATGTTTATAAAAAAAACATATCCAAAGCTTTTAAGCATAAAAAAGTAAAAGGATTGATTTGAAAAAAATATTTTTATTTTTACTAATAGTTAGTTCTTTATTTGCCCATAAAATAAATCTTTTTGTTACAAATGAAGAAAATGGTGTAAATATTTATTCTTATTTCGCAAGTGGTGATCCTTGTATAAATTGTAAATTGATTATAAAAAATGGTGAAAATATTATTTTAGAAGATACTTTAGATGAAAAAGGAAAATATCTTTTTTCTTCAAAATATAAAGAAATAGAAATTACAATAGATGCTTCAAGTGGACATATTGTAAAACAGGATGTTGTAGTTGAAAGTATGAAAAATGAATCATTACAAAATCATCTAAAAAAAGAAGAAGATGACCAACATATAAAAATCTTGATTTCATTATTTTTGATTGCAGGAATTTTTTATGCTCTAAAAAAGCTAAAAAGAAAAAAGCAATAATAGATGAATAACGAAGCTATAAAACTAATTGTTTCAGTACTTTTTTCTTTTTTTGTAGCTTCACTGTTTTGCCGGAATATCTGCCAAGAAGG
>JAIELU010000219.1 GCA_019752775.1 Campylobacterales bacterium
CTGACCTATTGGTGAATTATGAGACAAAGAAACAAGTATATAAAATCCCAAAACAGAAGGAGGTAAAACAATAGGTAAAGCGGTAACTGCTTCTAATATGGGTTTAAATCTAGATTTAGTTTGAGATAAATACCAAGCAATTGGTAAGCTAATAAGAAACAAAATTAAAGTAGTAATTCCTGCTAATTTAAAAGAGAGTATAAACGGTTCAAATTCAATATTTCTTAATATTTCAATCATTTAATATTTCCCAAATAGATAAATTACTCGCTTTTATCAAAATAGTCACTTCTTCTCCAATTTGTAGATTCATCCTTTTCGATGAGTCTACGGTTATAATACTTTCAAAAGTAGTGTCATTTATTCTTAAAACTACACTACTTAATAATTGTCCATTTTCTAAACTTTCAATTGTCGCAACAATTTTATTTGATAAACTTAACTCACCTGATAGATTTTTACCAATAGAAATATTTGAAGGTTTAACTACAAGTCTTGCCTTTTTACCTATTTGTACATCATCATTTAAGTCTAAACTCATCATTCTTAAAGTTAATCCAAAAAAATCAAACTCAACAATATTTAAATTGTCAACATTATTTATTTTTGTTATTGTTGCAACAAATTGACTCATTTTACGATATATCCATAATCTTCAAATATTTTTTTAGCTTTTGCACCTAAAATAAAATCATAAAAAGCTTTTACTTCTTCTTTTTTATTGTTATCTTTAATTAATCCAACAAGACTATTTGAATGATCAATTATTACAATTCCTTGGTCAATTGAAGTGTAAAGTTTTGGATCAACAGTTATCCAATTTTTATTTTCTTTATATTTAGTCATATTACCCTCGTATAAAGATGATTTTGCAATAAAACCAATATCTGCAGCAGTTATAGCATAAGTTACAGCTTGTGAAATTGATTCTGCAAATACAAATTTATTATCAATACTATTTCCTATTTTTGCATTTTTAATTGCTTCAACAGCGGCTGCTCCATAAGGTGCAGTTTTTGGATTTGCAACAGCAATTTTTGATATTGAACTATCATTTAATACATTTATACCTTTTGAATAATCAAGTTCTTTTGAACTTAACATTGCTAATGCACCTTGAGCATAAATTACAGGTGCTGTTTTAGTTAATTTTTTATCAAATAGTGCTTGAGGGAATTTCATATCAGCTGACATAAAAATATCAAATGGTGCACCATTTTCAATTTGTGAAACCAATTTTCCACTACTACTTAATGTAACAACAACTTTTGTATCAGGGTTTGTAACATTAAATTCTTTTACTAATTTATCCATAGCATAAGTAACATTTGCAGCAGCGGCAACTGTAATTTCACCTGCAAATATACTTGAATATAAAACCATAAATCCTAAGATTATCTTTTTCATTTTTTTTCCTTATTTCCCAATCATTACATCAGAAGCTTTTATAATAGCACTTACTTGTGCACCCTTTTTTATACCTAATCTACCTATTGAATTTGATGTAATAACTGATGCAATTTTGTCACCATTTCCAATATCTATAATTAATTCAGAATTAATTTCACCTTGATTTATTGAATCAATTTTTCCTTGAAGTTTATTTCTAGCACTAATATTTAGTGTTATATCAGTTGTTATTAATACAGTACTTGATTTGAATATGGCAACAATTTCATCACCTAGTTTTAAATTCAAATTATTAACAGCTGTATTTGTAATAACTGAAACAATTGTATATCCACTTTTTAGTTTCACATATACTTCTGCATTTACTGTTCCATGAGTTATTAACTCAACTACACCACTTATTTGGTTTCTGGCACTTATTTGCATTGATAATCTCCTTATATCTTTTAATGTTCCAGTGTTTATATCTGTTCTTTGAGTTAAATTTTCAAGAAATCTTTTTTGTTCTTTTCTTAGAATTTCATATGTTTCTATTAAATTTTCTCCATAGGGAGTGAGTGTCGTTCCACCGCCTCCAACACCACCAGTTTCTCTTTGAACTATTGGTGTTGTTGACAGATTATTCATAGCTTCAATGGCTTCCCATGCTGCTTTATAACTCATTGGAACTTCTTTTGCTGCTTTACTAATTGAACCTGTTCTTTTAACAGCAATTAATAAATCAATTCTTTTTTCCAATAAAAAAGGTTGATTAAAAATCTCTAAAGTTAAGTTTGATGATAATTCCACACATATCCTTTTTGTTATATCTTTTTGTATATAACGCTTAATAAAAAATATTACCATTATATAACTTAATATATAACGGCAATTTAAAAAAAACTAGAAGAAAATCTTCTAGTTTTAAAAATTATCTTACTGCATCAAAGAAATAATCTGTTTGCGCAATTTGTTTTGTTTCTTCATCTAATTGATCTAAGATTGCATTTGTAATCCAAGTTAATAGATTTAATCCACCTTCATAACCACTAATAGAATATCTATGTAAGTGATGTCTATCAAAAATTGGGAAACCAATTCTGATTAAAGGTATTTTTGTATCTCTGTATAACTCTTTTCCGTAAACATTTCCAATCATAAAGTCAACTGGTTCTGTGAATAATAAACTTCTTAGGTGCCATAAATCTTTTCCACCCCAAATATTACATTCAGCAGCTCTAGAAGATTTAGAAAGAATAGCTTTCATATCATCTTCCCAACCTTTTCTTGGTGCATTGTTACACACAATATGAGTTGGAATTGAACCCATTTCAACTAAGAATGAAACCATTCCTAATAAGAAGTCAGGATCTCCCCAGATTGCAATTTTCTTACCATGCATATATGGATAAGAATCTTGCATAGCATCAACAAATTTTGCTCTTTGTTGTTTTAATTCTTCAGGAACTTCTTTTCCAGTTAATTCTGCTAATTTCATAACAAAACCATCTGTACCACTTAATCCAATTGGATTACAAGTAGCAAAAGTTTGTTTCCATTTGTTTTTAATAGTTTTAGCTGTTAAAATTGAAGAATATTTTTGTAAACTTATAGTTGCTTTTGCATTGATTGCAGTTTTAGCATCAGATAGTTTTGTTCCACCAGCGTATAATTTATATTCACCAGCTCCTGTATCCCATTGCTCTTCATGGTCACCAATCATGATGATTTTATCACCAAACATTTTAGAGATTTTTTTGATCTCTTTTAATGATCCTAAATATGGTTCAAATCCAGGAATTATGTTAATTCTCTCTTCATCAACTTCTCTTGCAACACCTTCTGATAATTGCTCTAAAGTTGATTTCATCATATTATCATAACCTGTAATATGAGACCCAACAAATGAAGGAGTATGAGCATGCGTAATTAAAGTATTATCAAGTTCACCCTCTGCATCATCTCTAGCACCAATTACGAATGCATTTAAGTCATCACCGATAACTTCTGCCATACAAGTTGTACTTACAGAAATCATTTCTGGTTTATAAAGTGCATTACAATTTCTTAAACCATCTTTCATATTCGCTAACCCACCAAATACTGCAGCTGATTCACTCATTGAATCAGAAACACAAGGAGTTGGTTCTTTGAAGTGTCTTGTGAAATAAGTTCTAAAATATGCAACACATCCGTGACTTCCATGAACATAAGGCATAGTATTTTCAAAACCTAAACCAACCATAATAGCACCTAAAGGTTGACAAGCTTTTGCAGGGTTAACTGTAATAGCTTCTCTTGCTAGATTTTTTTCTCTATAATCCCAAGATTTTGTCCACTCAGCAATTTCTGCAACTTTTTCAGGTGCAACTGCACCAGCAGCACTTTCGAATTGTTTTTTGTTTTTTAAAACTTCTTGGTATTCAGGCTTTAAAAAAAGTTTTTGTCCATTTACTATATTATCTAAATCTTGCATAGCCTTCTCCTTACGCTTCTTTTTCCCATGGAGCTTTTGTGTGGTTCCATACTGGTGAGTTAATCGCTAAATCCATATCTTTTGCGAAAATTGCAAAAGCGTCATATCCATGATAAGGACCACTGTAATCCCAAGAGTGCATTTGTCTAAATGGTAATCCCATTTTTTGGAATACATATTTCTCTTTTACCCCAGCTGCAACTAAGTCTGGTCTTAATTTTTTAACGAACGCTTCTAATTCATACTCATTTGCATCATCGTAAATAAGTGTTGATCTTTCGATTTCGTCTTTAGTTCTTTTATAATCATCTCCGTGTCCGAATTCATATCCAGTTCCGATTACTTCCATTCCTAAATCTTCATAAGCTCCAATAACGTGTCTTGGTCTTAATCCACCAACATAAAGCATAACTTTTTTACCCTCTAACATTGGTCTATATTTAGCAATTACAGCATCAGTCATTGCAGTATATTTAGCAATAACAGCTTCAGTTTTTGCTTGAATTGTTTCATCAAAGAATGAAGCAATTTTTCTTAAACTCTCAGTTGTTTTTGTAGGTCCAAAGAAGTTATATTCCATCCAAGGTACATTGAACTCTTGTTCCATGTGTCTAGCAATATAGTTCATAGATCTATAGCAATGTAATAGGTTTAATTTTGATTGAGGAGCAATAGCTAACTCTTTATAAGAAGCATCTCCAGACCATTGAGCAATAACTCTTAAACCCATTTCTTCTAAAATTAATCTTGTTGACCAAGCATCTCCACCGATGTTGTAATCCCCAATAATTGATACGTCATAAGGAGTTGATTCGAAATCTTTTCTATAAGAAGTATCTGGCATGATATAATCTCTAATCATGTCGTTCGCAATGTGGTGACCAAGTGATTGAGAAACCCCTCTAAAACCTTCACATGAAACAGCTATTGTTTGATGTCCAGTCTCTTTTTTATGCATTTTAGCAACTGCATGAATATCGTCCCCAATTAATCCAATTGGACACTCTGATTGTACAGATATTCCATTATTTAATGGGAATAATTCATCAATCTCTTGAAGTGCTTTTTTAAGTTTTTTATCTCCACCAAATACGATATCTTTCTCATTGAAATCTGTAGAAAAGTTCATAGTAACAAAAGTGTCAACACCTGTTGTTCCTATATAATAATTTCTTCTTCCACCTCTTGAATATTGTCCACATCCAATTGGTCCATGAGAGATATGAATCATATCTTTAATTGGTCCCCAAACAACCCCTTTAGAACCTGCGTATGCACAACCTCTTTGAGACATTACACCTGGTACTGTTTGTTTGTTACTTCTTGTTGTATCACAAGAACCTTTTCCTGTTTCAGGCGAATCTACACCTAAGTGTTTAGCTCTACTTTTTTTAGCTTTGTCTGGATATGCTTCTAGTACTTCAGCTATCGCCTCTTTTTGTAGACTTTCTAATGTTTCTGGTCCCATAATTTTCTCCTTAGAAGAGTAAAAGTAGCTTATGCTACTTTTACTCTATATAAATTCATGTCATCTAATTTTCTACATAAATCTTTTGTGATATCTCCATCAACGCTTTTTGAAATTTCTGAAATTTGATATTTATTTGTGTAATAAATCATTTTAGTTTCACCTTTCATTTCGGCAACATTATCAAAGTAATCAACAAAAGCAGTGTGTGCAAATGTTCCTTCTGGAACGATTAGTGTTTCAAGAATTGTTCCTTCTTTTGTTTCACTTGTTAATGTAACAGTTTTTCCTGTTGCATTTGTTCCTTCTTCAATTTTTTCAATCACTTTATCAAAACTTACATTGTTACCCATATCAGCTGGGAAGTGGTATCCACATATGAACATAATTATCTCCTTATTATTTTTATTTTAATTATTAAGCTTCTTCTGCTAACTTACCGATATTTTCAATATCTGCTTCTTCTTCTAATCCAAATTCCATTAATAGAGCTTCTAAATCATCCATTTCTAAAGGAGTTGGAATAACTTTTAAGTCATTTGCAATAATTTTTCTTGCTAATTCTTTATATTCCATAGCTTGATCATGATTTGGTGAATATTCAACAACCGTCATTCTTCTTAACTCAGCTCTTTGAACGTGGTTTGATCTTGGAACAAAGTGAATCATTTGAGTACCAATTTGCATTGCTAAGTGTTTAGATAAGTCATACTCTTTATCTGTCATTCTAGCGTTACAAATAAGACCAGCAAGTCTTACTCCACCAGTATTTGCATATTTTAAAATACCTTTTGAAATGTTATTAGCAGCATACATAGCCATCATTTCACCAGACATTACGATATAAATTTCTTGTGCTTTACCTTCTCTAATTGGCATAGCAAATCCACCACAAACAACATCTCCTAGAACGTCATAAGAAACGAAATCTAATTCGTCTGTATAAGCACCTTCTTCTTCTAAGAAATTGATAGCTGTAATAACTCCTCTACCTGCACATCCAACACCTGGCTCAGGACCACCTGATTCAGTACAATTGATATAACCTTCAGTTATTTCATTGTTATCGTAGTGAAATTCTCCAGCACCTGGTTTACATACATCTTCTAATTCTAAATCTTCAACTGTTCCAGCCTCAGAAGCTAATTGCATAATTGTACATTGAGCTTTTTCATGTAAAATTAATCTTGTTGAATCCGCTTTTGGATCACATCCAACGATTAATATTTTTTGACCATAATAGTGACACATTGCAGCCAATGTATTTTGAGATGTAGTAGATTTACCAATCCCACCTTTTCCGTAAAACGCGATTTGTCTTAATGCTGACATTTTAACTCCTTTGATATATATGTTTACGAAATACATAATTGCACTTAGCGTTCCACAGAAAAAAATTTCTAAAAAAAATTTCTAAATTTTATATAAATGCCTTAAATACGATGTTTATAAAGTTCATTTTTTATAAAATTCATTTTTCGGATATTTATTATCCTATTTTATTAAAACAAATTTTGTAAATTTTTTTGTAAAAAGGAGATTAAAAATATAAATAATTTAATTTTTAAGATAGTATTCGAGTATAAAAATATCTTTGTAATTAAAAGGATTAAGATAAATATGAGTTTAGATTCTTTATTAACACATTTCATTTTAACAATATTATTCAGTTTTTTAATAGGTTTAGAATTAAGAGCATATAAAGTGATGTTTCATCCAGATGATAGAGAATTCTTTGGTACAGCAAGAACTTATACTTTTGTAGGTGTGTTAGGATTCATCTTATATAAAATAGAACCAATTAATTTTAGCGTTTATATTGCTGGATTTATGGGTATTTCTTTACTATTTGTATTATTTTATAATAAACTTTTAACTGAAAAGAATCATAGTATTGTTTTATATTTAGTTTTATTAGTTGTTTATAGTTTTGGTCCCTTATCAGATCTTTTCCCTTTATGGTTTTCATCTTTCATTTTTGTAGTGACTATTTTTCTATTGAATGCAAAGAAAAATATATTAAGTTTTAATATGAATATAAATATCTATGAATTTGAAACTTTAGGTAAAATGGTTTTACTTTCAGCAGTTATTCTTCCTTTACTTCCACAAGATAAAATCATTCCATATTTAGGAATTTCTTTATATAAAATTTGGCTAACAGTTGTGGTGATTTCTGCTATTTCTTATGCGGGTTATATTGTACAAAAGTATTTATTCCCATCAAAAGGTATATTTTTAACAGGTTTAATTGGTGGAACTTATTCTTCAACAGCAACTACTGTTGTTTTATCAAAGAAGGCTAATACTTTAGAAAAGAACCATATTATAACCGCTTCAATCATAGCAGCAACAACTATGATGTATATAAGAATACTTGCAATTTCTGCTATTTTCAATATTGAAGTTGCTAAAACAATTTTGTTACCATTTTTGTTTTTTATAATTTTAACAATAATAATCACCTATGTTTATTATATAAAAGCATCTAAAACTGTTGGTAACTTTGAAATAAAAGATTCTAATCCTTTGGAATTAGGTACTGCATTTATATTTGCATTTTTGTTTGTTATTACAATGTTAGTTACAAATTATGTAATTGATAATTATGGTTCAAGTGGATTGCAATTCTTATCTGTAATTGTTGGTTTTACTGATATTGATCCATTTATTTTGTCTTTATTAACTGGAAAATATACAATTGAAGCTTCTCAAATTGCATCTGCAATAATTATAGCTTCAGGAAGTAATAATATTTTAAAATCTATTTATGCATTATGGTTTGGTAGAGACAAAACTTTTTCTAGTTTTGTATGGTTAATGATTTTAGGAATTTTCACGATTTTAGTAGGATTTTTCTTTAGATTTTCCTACTAAAATGTGATTGTTACACTTAATCCTTTGTATCTTTTTGTAGTTTAATACCACTTGGAATAATTGAAATTGTACTTAATGGTTGTTTTCTCTGATGAGCACTATTTTGTACTAAGTGATTTAATGATTCAAATTTCTTTTCTAACTCAAGTAGTTTTTAAAGTGTAAAGTTTTTTACAATTAATAAAATTTGTTAGTAGAGTAATTTGTTGATTATAAATAAAAAGGGATTAATTAAGAGTAAAACTCTTTGATTATAGATTTTCAACCTTATATAATTTTTTTCTCTCTTTTGAAGAAGGAATATCTAATATTTTTCTATATTTAGTTATGGTTCTTCTAACCATTTTAAGACCAAACTTTGTTTCTATGAATTCTAAAATAGCTTCATCTGTTAAAGGAACCTCTTTATCTTCATAATCAACTAACCTTTTTATATAACTTTTTATTTGTGATGATGACAAATCTTTATCAACAGCATTTGTGAAAAAGAATTTTAATGGAAAAATTCCCAAATTACACTCGATATATTTGTTTGATACCGCTCTACTTATTGTTGATTCTGCAAATCCTAATTCGGCTGCAATCTCTTGCATAGAAAAAGGTCGTAATTCTCCTCCCACAAAAAAAGATATTTGTTTTTCTACAATTATTAAAACAATTTTGTAAAGTGTTGATTTTCGCAAGTTTAGTAGATTTACTAAATCTTTTGCTTCTTTTAGCTTCTCTTTTATATTCTCATTTTTTGTAATAAATGGATTTTTAACTTTTATATCAGGGTAATAATCATTGTTTATTTTTATCTCTATATCTTCATTAATTTCAATAAAGAAATCAGGGATTACTTGTACATTGTCATTTATATAATCAATGGCAGGGGGATTATTGAAATATTTTATAATATTTTTCGCATCATTAAATCTGTGATGCGAAGCATATTTATCAACATGAGCAATATCTTTTATGATTTTTTTAGTGAAATTATATAATTCATCATCTATTTTTCTATCAAAAGAATCTAATTGAAATAAAAAAGATTCTTGAAGATCTCTTGCACCAATTCCACTTGGTTCTAATCTTGCAAATCTTTGTCTAATTGATTCTACATACTCTTTATATACATTGCAAGTAATTGCTATTTTTTCTACATCTCCATCAAAATATCCATTTTCATCAATATCACACAAAATCTCAAGTGCAACTTTTTGTGAATTTGGCGTTGGAAATAGTGTTTCATTCTCAATTTGTTCACTTATTTTATCATTCAAAGATTTTGAATAAAAAGCTAGTGATTCAATAAATTCTCCACTTGTACCATTTGAAGTAAAATTACTATAAAAATCTTTCGATTTTGTTACTTCCAAAAAAGGATTTTCGTAAGACAAATTTGTCAAGTACGATTCTAAATCTTGGATAGATGTCTGTAGCATAGGAAGCCACAACTTTAGGGATAAATTTAAGTTCTGCTTTTGAGCAGTTGATATTGAAAGTGTTTGTGCCATAGTTTTATTTTGTCCAAATTCTAAAAGAATTTGGACATTCCTTAGTATATTTTTTAATACTTTATTCTAATTACACCGTTTGGTTTAATTATTTTCATTTGACAAGATAATCTTGATTTCTCAGTATTTGTACCAGCACCAGCTTCTGCAATAACTTTTTTCTCTTTTTCATTAATATCTGAAATAAATTCCATACCTTGTTCAATTGAAACTAGACAAGTTCCACACTCACCATCTCTACAACCAAATGGTAATGCTGAACCTGATGCTTCAACTACGTCTTGAATTGTACTTCCTGGTTTTACGTTAATTGCTAAAAAGTCATTTACGATTTCTACTCTTGTTGTCATTTTTATTTCCTTATTTTAATTTGAATGGTTTTACTAAAATATCACCTTTGATTAACATCATTGGTGCAATTCTTATTTTCGGACTAATTGTAAATTGTTGGCATTGTTCAGCTTCACTTGCAGTAATTGCTCCAAGTTTTACTAAAATATCTAACTCTTCATCTTCCATATAACTTGTTGGTTCTTCAGTACTTAAGTTTTCAACAGAAATTAAACACCCAGAATAATCACCATCAACTGCAAATGGAATTGGTACATTCTTTTCTTTTGCTAATCGAACAATTGGTTCACCAGTTTTTGCATCATATACCCCATCAGTTACCGCGTCAAAATGCATAAAAATCACTTTTGCCATATTTTCCTCCTTCTACTATTTAATAGACTTGTTTACTAAAATAAGATCACCAAGCCAAGTAAAAAAGTTTTTCTAAACTCTTTTACTTGGCTTGAGCAAACATTATTTTGAGTAATTCATCTCTCTATGTTTTCTCATGAATTCAAGTTCTTCTTTTACTTCATCTCTATAATCTTCCATTGCTAATAGTTCGTGTTCCCGGCAACCAACTACTTCAATAAGAGCATTTAAATCTAAAAAATGAACTTCATAAACTCTAATTACTTGTAAAAATTCCCCAATTGATTTTATATAACCAATAGCACCTGCTTGAACCATTACTGTTCCAATTGGAGCGTGTGGATATGTACCATCATTTTTTATATCTTCAAGAAGTTTGACCTTTTGACCTATACCAAATTTTGGTTCATCTTCATCTTTTCCAGATCTTGATGCAGTTATACTATCATGTAAAATTGTATCTGCATCGACGATATCTTTATGATTAACACCCACAGTTTCCTCCTTGAGTTCCAGTAGTAGAGCTAGTTCCACAAGATGAACAACCATCTAGTTTTCCTGTTTCATACATATTCCAAACATCAGCAGCACTTGGAGAGTGACCAGTTTTGTAGTCACCATAAACTCTAAGTAGTGAGAATTTTAGGAATTCTAAAAGTTTATTTTCATCTGCAATTGAATCTATCCCTTTTTTTATCAAAGTTCCGTACTCTTTCATGATATGAAATCTTTTTACATTTAGTAGCTTTTGATCAAATTCAAGACCAAAGAAATTAAAGAAATCTTCAGTATCTCTTAGTTTATAAAAATCTTCAACACTTTGCATTTTATATCCTTTATTACAAGTCTAATTCATCTTTTAAAGTTTCAATCCAATCTTTGATTCTAGCTTTTGTTAAACTTTTTTCATTGTGGTTATCAATAGCTAAACCACAAAGTTTATCATCCATTTGTGCAAGTGAAAATTCAAACTTATATCCCTCAACTGGAACAAATCCAACAACAGTAGCACCAGCTTTTGTGAATGTTTTGTAAAGTTTCCCTAGTGCTGAACAGAAATGTTCTCCATGTTTTACACAATCACCTGCTCCAAAAAAAGCAACAGTTTTCCCTGAGAAATCAATATTATCAGATTCAATTTCTAGAATTGGATCAACCCATGAGTGGTGAACATCACCTTGTCCCCAAGTTGAACTTCCTAAAAATAAAATGTCATACTCTAGAAGTTGATCAACATTGTCAAAATCTTCTTCCATATTTATAATTTCATCAACATCAAATTCTTTTGCTAATGCTTTTGCAATAGCCATTGATGTACCACCTGCTGTTCCACAAAAAATTCCAATGTTTGCCATATTTAATCCTTAAATGTTTTTATACTTATCGTAAGTTTCTTGAGCGTTTTGAAGAAACTTTTCACCCTCTTCTTCTAGTTTTTCATATTCTCTAAAAGAGTATCTATGCGCATCTTTGAAGAATTTTTCACAAAGAACAATTTTCCCTGCGAAAACTACAACTCTTCCAAATCCTTCATGACTCATTTCCATTACAACAGAAGCCATAACACCTGTAATTTTTTCAAATGCAAGTGCAACTGCTTGAAAAATAAGTCTTATATCTTTGATTTGCATCTCATCAATATCAGCAATAATAGGAATATTTTTTAAATCTTCTTTTGTTCTGATGTATTTTTCAACAATTAGTTCTTCATTACTTTTACCAGTC
>JAIELU010000197.1 GCA_019752775.1 Campylobacterales bacterium
TGAGCTGAAGGCTTTCATTGCAGCAGATATGTCTCTAAGCTAATAAATAAAAAAACTCATTTTTTGTCGTTTTTGCAAATATTGTCGTCACAAAAAAATGATTATCGTAATTTTGATTTTCTAAGATTTTGTAATATAAAGCTAAAATTTCATCTCCAAAAAATGGTTCATTATTTATAGTGATTTTAAAACCGTTATATTTTTTTGCATTATGACTTCCTGTTATCATTACAGAAGCATTTGGTTTTATTGTTTGATTATTTATTTGATACTCTTGATATGAAGCAAAATAATTTACGCCAGTTGCAACAAGTCCAATATTTAAAACTTTGCAGCCAGATTCATTTAATCCTGAGATTAAAGCTTTAAATAGCATATTTGAGTGAGTTCGTACATCATATCCTACAATTATATAAGGAACATTTTCTATTTTTTCTTTTATTGTCAAACCTAAAAAATATCCAATTAACTTAGAATTTGAAGAGTTTAAATCCTCGTTTATAATACCTCTAATATCGTATTGTCTAAAAATTGTTTTACTTATCATTGTTTTCTAACTTTAATAAAAATTCTTTTTTTTCAACACCACCTGTATAACCGCTTAGTTTTCCTGAACTAGCTATTACTCTATGACATGGAACAATAATAGCTATCATATTTTGCCCATTTGCGTTTGCAACGGCTCTAAATGTTTTTTCATTTCCTGTTTTTGTTGCTTGTTCTTTGTAACTAATTGTTTTTCCGTAGGGAATATTTAATAACTCTTTCCATGCTTTTATTTGAAAAGGTGTTCCAACTAATTGTAATGGAATTTCAAAAGTTGTTCTTTCTTTATTGAAATACTCATTTAGTTGAGTTTTTAAAATATCAAATATTTCATTATTTCCAGGAATTACATCAGCATTTAATGTTTTTTTTAATTTATCAATATGTGCTTCAATATCATAAGGTGTAAAAAAATAAAGTAAAACTAAACCTTTTTTTGAAGCAGCCGCAAACATTTCACCAATAGGAGTTGAAAATGTTGTTGTAGTAATTATCTCTTTTGTTTGTGTTTTATATTCTCTCATGGTGGAATTTTATCATAATCATATATAAGATATAATCCAAAATGATAAAAAATATTAATAAAAATATAAAAATTTTATATGTTGAAGATGATGAAATCGCTAGAGAAAATGGTATTGAGTATTTAGAAAACTTTTTTGAACAAATCTATGAAGCAAGTGATGCCATTAAAGCTTTGCAGTTATATGAAAAATATCAACCTGATATTATAATCACAGATATTCAAATGCCTAAACTGAATGGTTTGGAATTTATAAAAAGAATTAGACAAAAAGATAAAAAAACTCAAATTATAATAATCACAGCTTTTTGTGACAAAGATTATTTATTAAAAGCAATTGAGTTGGGTTTAGTTAAATATTTGGTAAAACCTGTAAGAGAAAAAGAGTTTGAAGAGGCTTTATTCTTATGTGTGAATTCTTTGCAAAATAATGAATCAAATATTGTAAAACTAGAAAATAATTCATATTTTGATATTTTTAATAAAAATTTAGTGATAAATGAAGAGATTATAAAATTAAGAACAAAAGAGATTTTATTTTTAGAGTTACTTATAAAAAATAAAAATAGATATGTAAGTTATGAAGAGATTGAAAATTATGTTTGGAATGATTCTGTGATGACAAAAGATGCTTTAAAAACATTGGTTAAAAATATAAAAAATAAAATTCCAAAAAATTTGATTTTAAATCTTACAAATAGTGGTTATAAAATAGATGTTTGATATAAATTTGATTTTATTTTATGGAATTACTTTTGGAATATTGATTATGACAATCGCATATACATTTGTTAGATACATATATTCAAAAGAGATATTTTATATAAGTTACTGTTTTATGCAGATTTTTTCTTTGATTTATATAGTAACTTATAGCAAACTTTTTCAAATAAATCCTTTTATTCAAGAGTTATCTTTAGTGATTGCAAGTTTGAGTGCTGTTCTATTTGCTATAACTTATTATGAGGGGAAGTTTTTACCAAAAATTACAAACTATAAAGAGTTGATAATTAGTACATTTTTGTTAAATGTGGTTATTTTAACAGCTTTTTATCATTATATGTTATTTGAATATTTGCCATATACAATTATTTATGGGATTTTATTTATTTCTATTATTTTTAATTTAAAAGAGGGATTTAAACCAACACTTATTTATGTTATTGGTTGGTCAATATTTTGTATTTTACTTTTTGTATTTAATTTTAAGAATTTGTATAATCAAAATGGATATTTTGATTTAGTTTTATTAGTATTTGCCATGGAAGCTATGCTTTTTACAATTTCAATTGCATACAAATATAATGATTTGAAAAATAAAAACAAAAATTTTGAGAAAATGGTTTTGCAACAATCAAAGTTTGTAAAATCAGGGGAAATGATTGCAAATATAACCCACCAATTTAGACAGCCTTTGAACAATATTTCATATATTTTAATGAACCTAAAAAAGAAGTTTGAAAATAAAAATTTAGATGAGATTTATTTTGATAAGAAAATAGAACAAGCAAACTCTCAAGTTATTTTTTTATCAAAAACAATAGATGATTTTAAAGATTTTTATACAAAATCAAAAGAAAAAGATACTTTTATGGTAAAAGATGCAATTTCAAATGCTTCAACTATTTTAAGTGCAGATTTGAAAAACTATAATATAGATTTGGAAATAGGTTTTGAAACTTTTGAAGATATTAAAATATTTGGCGTAAAAAGTGAACTTTCACAAGTGTTAATTGCGATTATTTCCAACTCAATAGATGCTTTAAAAAATAAAAACAATCCCCAAATAAAAATCAATATTCTTTCAAATAGTGCTGAGGTAATAATTTTTTTAGAAGATAATGCAGGTGGAATAAAAGCAAAAAATCTAAAAAAGATTTTTGAACCATATTTTTCTACAAAAGAAGAGGGAACGGGAATAGGGCTTTATTTATCTAAAATGATAATTGAAGAGAGTTTTGCTGGAAAGATTTTAGTTGAAAACAAAAAAGAGGGCGTTTTATTTTCCCTCTTTATTGAAAAAGCTCTTTAGTTTTTTGGATAGAAAAAGGCAATTTGTCTTTTTACTTTTATTTTTTCATTTTCTTTTGTAAAAATTTCTATTGAGATTTTTGATGGGTTTTCTTTTAACTTTTTAAAATCATCTGTTGTTTCTAAAATTAGAATTTTTTTAGTTTTTTCACCAGCTTTTAAATCAAAACTTTCAAATCTTTTTATTTTGAAATCTTTATCATCAACTAATTCAATATCAAAAGTATAGTTTTTATCTTGAGTATTATGAATAGTTAAAATATAGTTATTTGAAACAGCACCATTTTCTTTTATGTTGTAAAGTTCAGTTGTTTTATTTACATTTACTAGGAAATTTTCTTTCTCAAGTGAAAAATAAAAAGCTAGGAAAATACATAAAAATAAAGATATAAAATATGTTATATTTTTTTTAGTAAAAATAGACACAAGTTTTTTGTTGATAACTTTGTTTGTACTTCCCCAATTTATCAATGATTCTTTATTTAATTTTCCCATGACAATTGAACACGCGTCACTACATTCGAGGCAATTTATACACTCAACTTGTAAACCTTTTCTAATATCAATATGTGTTGGACAAATTTTTACACAAGCTTCACAGGTTGTACACTCTTCGTTTTTACTCCACTGATTTACTTTAAAAATTGATTTAACATTATTTTCATAAACTTTTCCACCACGATTAAAATCGTAAGATACTTGTTTTGTATCATCATCATATAAAACAGATTGAATTCTTGAATATGGACAAATATAAACACAGAAATTTTCTTTCATAAAAACAATATCATAAACCAAAAATAGGGCAAGAGATAATATAAATATAATCATAAAACTATGTTCTACTGGATTTTGAATATAAACAAAAAAATCTTCAGGTGGAATAAAATAAAGCATAAAATTTGTTGAGATAATTAAAGTAATAATAAACCATAAAATAACTGCGATATATTTTTTAATTTGATTAGATTTTTTATTGTAGTCAATATCTTTTTGTTTATTTTTGATTCTTCTCAAATCAAGAATTGTACTTTCTATTAAATCTCTATAAATAACCCTAAATATAGTTTGAGGACAACTCCAACCACACCAAATTCTACCAAACATTGAAGTGAGTGCAAAAATTCCTATGAATAAAAACATAAGTAAAAATGGCATAACATAAAGTTCGCTAACACTATATACATTACCCAAAAAATGGAACTGTAATTTATCGAAAGACAATAACAATATGTGGTTATTATTTATTGTTATAAATGGAATTAACATTATAAATAGTGTTAATGAAAAGTAGACAAAATATCTTTTTTTAGAATAAGACATATAAAACTCCTTTTGTTTTTTTTATAATATGTGAAAAAGGTGTTCATTTGGTGTTTTTATTTTGAAAAATTAATTAGATAAGCTGTATAATTCGCTTAATTTAACGAAGGATTAAAAAGTGGGAAAATCAAAATATATCTTTGGATTTTTGTTGTTTGGAATGGCTAGTTTATTTGCTCAATCAAATAGATATGATGTAAAATCGGCTATTGTAGAGTATGCAATTGCAGGTTCTGGTGAAGTAATGGGAAATAAAGCTTCATTAAGTGGAAGCAGTAAGTTATACTTTAAGAATTTTGGAGAAGTTGAATTATCTGAAGAAAAAATAGTTCAAGCTGCAAATGGTGAAGAGGAAGAAGAACATAGTATTACAAAAATAGTTGGAAATAAAAAATACAATGTTGATTTTAATGAAAAAATTATTTATCAACAAGAAATGGTAATAGAAGAAGAAAATCCATTATTAAATCTAAAAGATAGTGATACATTGATTTCAATGGGAGCTAAAAAAGTTGGAGCAGAGTCAATTCTAGGATATAAATGTGATATTTGGCAATTAGGTGAAGATAAAATCTGGATTTATAATACTGTTCCCTTAAAATTTATTAGTAAATCTTTGGGGCTTGTTCAAATACAAGAAGCTAAATTAGCAGTGTTTAATGTAGATATTAAAGATGATAAATTTAAATTGCCATCTTATCCAGTAAAAGTAGTTGATGATGTATTAAATATTGGTCCTGAGGGTGAAATTTCTCACGAGCAAGATAACTAAGAGAAAGTGTTTAAAGTAGCTTTTACCTTTTCATACTAAATTTATATTCAAAAATATAAATTTAGTACAACTTATAAAACCTAAGAGTTTAAAGCTTTTAGGTTTTTTTCTTTACATAAAACAATGATAGTTAGAATAAATGCAATAGAACCTACATATGTATTAAACATCATAATAGAAAAAACTGAAGCAAATAGTGAAACTAATAAAAACTTTCTGTTGTTTATAAATAATGAAAGAATAGCAATACAAATAGCAATAATTCCAAATACTCCAATATATCCCCAATATCCAATTGCATTTTTAAATCCACAAAGTAATGTGGCATCATTTAAATGGCATTGAGCAATAATATCTTTATCAGCAATAAATCCATATCTTAGTGAAATTGAGAAAATAAAGAAGATTGCAATATATTTAAGAATATTTTTTAATTCACTAAATGAACTATTTTTACTTCCTTGATATAAAATATAAGTAAAAGTTAAAGCAATAATAATCCAAATATTAGAGAAAATATTTAAAGACCCTTCATTGTAAAATGAAATAATTGAAGTTAGTAAAAGAACTAAAAATGATAATTTCTCGAAAGCTTTAAATTCCATATTTGTAAATCTTCCAGCATAAAGTAAAACAAAAGAAATAGCGGAAATAGCAAAAATATACACTTCAAAGTTTCTATATCTTCCTTCAAATGCTAGAATTATTGTTGAAATTAATATAAAAATAAATGAAGAATAAAATAATACCATTGGTAAAGTATCAGTATTAAATACTTTGTTTGTTAATATTTCTCTAATACCTACAATTTTAGGTTTAGATTCTTTTGCAATATTTAAAAGTACAAAATAATAAATAGCAAGATTTGTTAATAAAACCAATGTTGCCCAAACAACTTCTCCACTTGATCTTACTGTTACATTAAATTGTTCCATTTGTAGCATATATAAAACCGCAAAAATCGTATTTATAGAACTAAATAAAACTAATTTTTTTGTAGAAATATTTGAATTTTTTAATAAAAATGAAAAAACAAAAATAAGTAAAAGAGAACCAAAACCTAAATATTTATAGTTTGGAAAATCAGAAACATCTCCTGTAAAAACATTTTTATCTGCTCTATCTTTATCAAATAATCCCCAAAACCCACCAACAGCACCTTCACTTACTCTTTTCCAAGGTTGGTCAAAAGCTTCAATAATATTATAATTCCAATTGTTTTTTTCTGCAAGTTTTACAAAATCTCTTACAAAAATAGCTTGATTTGTTTTACTAGGAAGTGCATCTTCTCTCATTCTTCCTTCTGATGGCCAACCTGTTTCTCCAATTAAAATATTTTTATCTTTTAAAATACTTTCAACTTCTCCTCTTACATTTGCTAAATGTTCGATAGATTTGTGAATATTCATAGGATCATCTTCCCAATAAGGTAAAATATGAATAGTTACGAAATCTGTAACTTCTTTGATTTTTGGATATTTAAGCCAATATTCCCAAACATCAGCATAAGTAACTTGAGTATTTGGAAGGGCTGCTTTTACTTCTTTTAAATATTCATAAAGTTTTATATCAGATAAATCACCTCTTAATAAAGCTTCATTTCCAACAATAACAGCTTTTACAATATCTTTATTTTCAGTAGCAAGTTTGATTAAAGTATCAATTTCCAATCGAGTTGGTTTTTCATCACCATTTACCCAAGCTCCCATAAGCATTTTTAGATTATTTTCCCTTGCTATCTTAGGAATCATCTCTAATCCAACTGTTGAATATGTTCTAATACAATCTGTGTATTTTGCAAGTAATTGTAAATCTTTTCTTACTAAATCTTCAGAAATTACTAAACCTTTGTCCATCATAAAAGGTGAATCATTTTTTCCAAAAGGAGCATATGATACACACTGAAGTTTTGAAAAAGAGCTTGAATTATCTTTTAAAACAAATCCTGCTCCTAAAATATACCAAAAAAGTACAACTGCTACTAGACTGGCTAGTGTTAATGTTATTTTCTTCATGTTTTTGTTTGTTTCCTAATATTAAGATTATCTAATTTGACCAGAACCGTAAATTTTGTATTTAAATGTTGTTAAATCATTTATTCCCATTGGTCCTCTTGCGTGAAGTTTATTTGTTGAAATCCCAACTTCCGCACCTAATCCAAAAGCTCCACCATCTGTGAATCTTGTACTTGCATTTGCATAAACACAAGCTGCATCAACTTCGCTTAAAAATTTATTTATTGTTGAATAATTTTCACTTAAAATTGCTTCTGAGTGTCCTGACCCATGTCTTTGAATATGAGTAATTGCCTCATCTACATTTTTTACAAGTTTAATGTTTAAAATATTAGCTAAATATTCAGTATCATAATCTTCAAGTGTTACAGGAATTGCTTTTATATATTTTAAAGTTTCACTACAACCTTTTAAAACTGTTCCTTGTTCCGCAAATGCATCTTCGAGTCCTGTTAGAATATAAGGAGCAATATCTTCATGAACTAAAAGTGTTTCCATAGAATTACAAGCACTAGGTCTTTGACATTTTGCATTTATAGCAATATCTATGATTTTAGCAGGTGCCGCATCTTTATCCACATAAATATGACAAATACCTTTATCGTGTTTAATAACTGGAACTGATGAATTTTCACTTACAAATTTAATAAGTGCTTCTCCACCTCTTGGAACGATTAAATCAACATATTTATCTTGTTTTATAAGTTTTGCAACACCTTCTCTACTTGAATCAGGTAATAGTGAAATAGCTTGTTCTGGAAGTTTATTTTTTGATAAAACTTCTTTCAACACAACAGCTATTGCTTTATTTGAATGCTCAGCTTCTTTCCCACCTTTTAAAACACATACATTTCCGCTTTTAAAACAAAGGGCTGCTGTGTCACTTGTAACATTTGGACGACTTTCATAAATAATACCAATTACACCAATTGGTATTGATACTTTTTGAATATTTAATCCAGATTCTGTAACCCAACCATCAAGTATTCTTCCAACTGGTTCATTTTGTGATGCTATTTGTCTAATTGCATCAGACATTTCTTGAACTCTTGTTCCTGTTAAAAGTAATCTATCTTGTAATGCTTCACTTAAATTATTAACCCTTGCTTCAATCATATCTTTTTCATTATGTGTGATTATAAAATCACAGTGGTTTATTAAAGCATCAGCCATTTCATTTAAAACTTTATTTTTAACAGCAGTACTTAGGTTTGCAATAGTTCGGCTTGATTTTTTTGCCTCTTCTAAAAATACTTGCATAACAATTCCTATTAATTAATTTATAAATTTATTTTTTAGGCACAAATTTGAAAAAAAATATAAAATACCTAACATAATAACGCTTGGGTATTTTATGTATAATCTGCTTAAATAAGGCTTTTTACTGGCAAACTCCACTATCTTTTAGTAGTTCTTTTATCTGTTTACATTTTTTATTATCAATATAAAGATTTAACCAAGATTCAACCCAATACGGAACATTTCGTCCATTATTTCCCCATGAATTTACGCTTTGATATTTTAAACCTAAATATTGGGAAAATGTTCGTTTATTAAAATCAGCCTTTTTCAATAATTGTTTGAAACTTTCTTTTTCCATCTTTCTCCACCAAATAATATGCAAAAGTATATCATAAAATAATTTATAATATATAAATACATATATATTTAAGTTGATTGTTATTTCTAATTGTATATAATTTAGGATAGAAAAAATGAGGAATATAAAATGAAAATAAAAGCATTTTTAACAAGTGGTAGATTTAGAATTATTAATGTATTCAAAATTGATGATATGAAAAATATCACTTCTTCTTATCCTAGATGGGAATATATTTTATAAAATAGATATAAACTTTAGTTATCATTTCATTAATTCATAGATGTTATAATAAATAAAAATTAATGGAATATATTATGGGAATTAAAGATAAATTAAAAGAAAACTCAAATAAATTATTAAATCTAGCAAGTGAAAATGCCACTAGAGCTTTTGATTACCCAAAAATCAAGAGTCAACAAATAAAAGATGCAATAAATCTAAAAATCCGAGAAAAGGCCATATTAGCTACAAAAGCTAGACTTGTTGAAAATTATAAAACATTTGATGATTATAGTGATGAACAATTGGAAATTATAATTGCAGATGAAGAGAGAAAAATAGTTGATGATTTAAAAACAAAATCCCTTGTAGTTGCACTTGCAGCTCTTGGGCTTAATTTTTTTATATAGAGTTTTGAAATGTTTAAACAAGTTAAATCTGCACTTTTTTGGTATTATTTATTTAAATTTAGAAGAAGAGTGATTTTCATACTTTTACTTTTGATAATTGCTTTTTTTGCAAATGCAATTTATGGTGATGTTGTTGAATATTTAAAATTAAAAGATAAATTAGATTACTTAGAAATTGCACTTATTTCAAAATGGTTGATAATTGTTTTTAATATAGTTTTTTCAATTTATCTTATTTTGACAATGTTTAAAAAAGAAGAAAATATTGAAGAAAAGAATCTAAAAAAAGAGAAAAAAACAGAAGTTAAACAGACAAAAGAGCATAAAAAAGAGGAAAAATTTACTCAAAGAGAAAAAGAGTTTTTATATAAAAAAACTCTTAAAACAAAAGCTGATTTATTAGTAGAAAAATAAAATAATAAATAGAAGGTTAAATATTTTCTTTTATCTTGTCTTGTATTTTTTCATCATTTTTTATAAAAACAGTTTGTGAAGGATATGCAAAATCACAATTATTTTTCTCAACAAGTTTTGCTATCTTTATCATAACTTCTTGTTTTGTATCAAGCCAATCTTCCCATACAGGACTTTTTGAAAAACAATAAACAAGTATATTTATAGATGAAGACTCAAATTCATCTATAAAAACTAAAAGAGTATTTTTAATACCATATAAATCTTCTCTTTTTATAGCTTCAAAAGCTTTTGTTCTTGAAATATTGATATTGTTATTTGTAGCAATTTTAGGATTTGTTATTAACATATTAAAAATATCATTTTTAAGATTTATAATATCTTGCATTTTATTTTCATAACTAATACCTATTGACATTTTTATTCTTCTTCCAATTACTCTTTTTGACCAATTTAAAATATGCGCATTTGCAATTTGAGAATTAGGAACCGTAATCATTGCATTATCAAAAGTTCTAATTCTTGTTGTTCTCATTCTAATATCAACTACAGTTCCCTCAAAATCCTTTGTTTTAATCCAATCACCTTGTGAAAATGAGTTGTCAGTCATAATATTTAATGAAGCAAAAAAGTTTGCTAATGTATCTTTTGCAGCAAGTGCAATTGCAATACCTCCAACTCCAAGTGAAGCTGCAATTGCTTTTACATCAAGACCAAGTTGGGTAAATAAAAATAAAATAACAACTAATATAAGTACAACTTTGATAATTTTTAGTATAAAAACAATCATCTCTTTTCTTACATTTTTATATTTTTCAAGTAAGTTTTGAGCATAAATTGTAATACTATTATTTAACACTGAATAAATTGCCCAAGTTAAAAGAGCTATATAAATAGTGTTTATCCAAGGAATAATATGATTTATTATAGTTTGATCTTTAATCAAAATAAAAAGAGAAATCTGAATAGAGAAAAGATATAAACTATAAATTAAAGGTGTATTAATTGCATCCTTTAAATAAAATAGGATATTCTCTTCATCTTTTGTCTCCTTTTTTATAAAAATTATCGAAATAAAGTTTGCAATTAAATCAATTACATATCTATTAATTAGTCTAAAAAATAGACTTATCAATAAAACAACAACAACTTCTCCCACAGAAAAATTTAAGTGATAAGAGGTTAATGATGATAAAAAAGAGATACCTTTTATATTATCAATTTTACTTATCATATATTTTAGATTAAATTCATCAATAAGAAAGTTTGAACTTCTAAATTTTTGAATATTTGTATATAAGTATTGTAAAACAAAAAGTTGAGAGTGTTTTTGATTATAAAGGTTAATATAATTATTTATAAGCTCATTTGAGATTTTATTATTACTGTTTTTTAGTTCAGTTTCATATATTAAAGTATATTCATCAAGTCTAAAATCTTGAATTTGTTTAATATTTTCAAGTAAAATATCCTCAAAATATTTCTTATTTCTAAACTCTTGTTTTCCAATAATAATATCTTTTAATGTAGTTTCATAAGAAGCTCTTTCTTTTAAATAAGCAATTCTCAATTCATCTCTTTTAATTGCAATAGTATTATTTTGTATATTATTGGCATTTATTCTGTTGTTTAAGAAAAGGATTTCATTATCATAATAATTTTTATCAGGAAGATTGCTTAAATAAAATTCGTTATTTATATTTTTAATAACTTCCTCAATTGTTTTAGCTTGAGAAGCGATTTGATCTTCAATATTTTGAGTAAGAGGATTCTCTGCATTATCAAGAGATATTTGTTCATCTGTTTTTACACTAGACTGAGTGGATTCTTTTATTAAAAATTTTAATGGAGTTGTTGGAATAGTATCTGAAAATGAAAGTATAGGGATTATCAAAATTAGAAATATTTTTAATAATAAGTTGTAAAACATTTAGCTTTCCTTTTTTGATTTATAATTATAATGTCATTAAGCTTACTACAATATATTTTTATGGTATCAAAGTGTTATAAATGAAAAGTAAATAAAAAAAGAGTGGTGCGGTTAGCGAGATTTGAACTCGCACACCCATAGGGCACTACCACCTCAAGGTAGCGTGTCTACCGTTCCACCATAACCGCACATATTTGAAATTAAAAAAAGGTCAAGAAGATAAAACTTCTTGACCTTTTGAAGTATTT
>JAIELU010000033.1 GCA_019752775.1 Campylobacterales bacterium
GATTTGCTCTTTGAATATAGTATTCTTTAGTTAAAGTAGCCCAATCTTCTAATTCTATTTTATTTGGAACAAAATCAACAACAGCAACATTTTGTTGATTATTTTCAAAAATTATAGGAATAGGATTATTTAATTGCTCTTTAAATTTTAGAATTTTTTTTTCCCATTGCTCTTTTAGTTTAGGTTGATTTTCAATTTGTTTATTCCAGTTTATAATATTATTTTCATAACTTGTAATATTGGGTTCAATCCTTTGTTTTTGGTTTGGTTGATTTTCAATTAGTTGTTCCCAAATTTTAATCTGTTCTTTATGCTTTAAAATACCTTCTTCAATTTGTTGTTTTTGATGTGGAAGATTTTGTATTTCCTTTAAATATGAATCAATATTATTTTTAGCACTATTTCTTTGAATAATTTCATTTTGTATATTTTGTGTTTGATTTCGTACAAGATTAAGTAATCTAGTTTTCCCTGAACCATTTTTACCTGCGAGTAAGACCATATTACCGATTTTTTTCATTGAAATAGGTTTTAGTCCAACTGGATTTGTAATATTTTCTACTAAATTTACTTCTGTTATTTTCATAAGCTTACTTTTTATTATATTTTGAACTCATATACTATATTAAAATCACTTAAATTAATTATTATATAATATTTAAGCAACCATAAGCTAAACTTTTACCAAACAATCGTTTGGATAAAATTATGGCAATTAAAAAAACATCAAGAGAAGAGATTTTAAAAGAGTCTATTAAACTTTTTAAAATACGAGGATATTCAAATACTTCTATGGCAAATATTGCTAAGGCTTGTGGGCTAATTAAAGGAAGTATTTATCATCATTTTAAGAGTAAAGATGAGATAGGTTTGGAGTCTTTAAAGTATATTCACAACTATTTTGCTGAGTTTATTTTTTCTATAACTTACAGAAGTGATTTAAGTGATAAACAAAAAATAGAGCTTTTTGTAAAAAAAACTGATGAGTACTTTTTGCAAAGTGAGGGTGGTTGTTTACTTGGAAATTTGGCTTTAGAATCTAGCACTTTAAACTTGGATTTTAAAGAAGAAATAAAAGCATATTTTACAGCTTGGGAAAATGCTTTGATAAAAATCTTTGAAAATAAATACCCAAAAATAGAAGCTTCAAATCTTGCAAAAGAGTATGTGGCTTTAACTCAAGGTGCAATAATGATGATGAATTTATATGATTTATCGGATAATTATCTAAAAGTTGGTGAAAAAATCATTAGTTTAATCTAATGGTTTTTTTTTATCTTATTTAAACAAACAATCGTTTGGTTGTATTATGAAATTTATAAAAAGGAAAAATATGAATTATTTCAAAAAATTCAAAGGGCAGGGCGAAGCACTTCCAATAAAATCACCAATTAGTGAAATAGTTTTTGCATGGTTTGGTGGATTTATTTCAATATTTATTATTGGATATCTTACAAAATCTTATGACAATCTCTTGATTATGGGTTCATTTGGAGCCTCTTGTGTGTTGTTATTTGGATTTCCTAAAAGTCCATTCTCACAACCTAGAAATGTAATTTTAGGGCATTTTTTATCTACATTTATTGGTTTAGCTTTTTTACATATTTTAGGAAATGAGTATTGGAGTATGGCATTAGCACTTGCAACTGTAATTGCAGTTATGATAGCCACAAGAACAGTTCACCCACCAGCTGGATCAAATCCTTTAATAGTATTTTTATTGGGTGCAAATTGGGATTATTTGATTTTTCCTAGTTTGATGGGTTCTATTATTTTAGTTCTTGTAGCTTTGTTTTATAATAATTTACATAAAAATAGAGTTTATCCACAATATTGGATGTAGTTTTTAAAGTATTGACATTTTAAATGTCAATATCTTAATTAAATACTAAATTTCAATTTTCTCCGGTAAAATAATCCCCGCATCAACAATTCTTAAAATCATTTGTTCATAATCCATATTTTCATTAAGTAAAAAAGATTTATAGAAATATCCTTCATTTAGTTCTGGTATAAAGTTTGCTTCCACAAAATGTAAAATCCCATTAAAGCTTGTTTTTATATCAATTTTTCCCATAGTTTTCCCGCCTAAAGCTCTAAATGAGTTTATTGCGATATTACAAAGTTCTTTATAGATTTTTTTATCACTTACAATATTTAACTCTTCTAAAACATTTTGTTTATTTTCACAATCTAAAACACGATGTCCATTTCTATTTTTTGCAGCAACAATTTCAATAGGTAGAATCATTAAAATATTTTTTGATTTATTTTCTAAAATACTTACACTATATTCTTTCCCTGATAGATAATTTTCTACTAAAGTACGAGATTGTTGAGTGTTATAAATATCCAAAACTTTTGCTTGGTATTTTTTGAAATCAAAAACAACAGATTCAGGAGTTATTCCTTGACTATCTTCTCCTGATACTGGTTTAAGAAATAAAGGAAATGTTACAGGAAGTGAACTTTCCATTTCATGTTCATCTGGTTGAGTCGTAAAAAAATTTGCTGTATTTATGTTTGCTTCTTTTACAAGAAGTTTTGCATTATTTTTATCATATTCATTATTTAATGCTTCTTTATTTGAAGTAATATAGTGGATTTTATTTTTTTCTAGATAGCCTGAAAGCCAGATTTCTTGGTTTGAGAAATTAAAATATTTTATACTTGAAAATACTAAATCAGGTTTTCTTTTTACTAAAGATTTTAAATCATCTTCATTTTTTATAATAGTTACAACAACTTTTTCATAGCTTTTTGACAAGATTTCTAAAATTAGATTTTCATCTAGTTTTATTCCAATATTTTTTGAGTTAGCAAGTGAGGGTTCTATAACAATTTCTATTGATTTATTTATTTTTATAAGTGAGATGACTTATCCTTTTTTACGATTTTCGTATTATTAAATAGTTTATTTTAGTTGAAAAAACTATCTAGAGTTGTTTGAGGTTAGCGTAAATAGTATTAATTACATATTTTTATAATTTATTTGTAATTATGGGTCTTAATAAAGGCAAATAATCATAAAATACCCCAATCAAACAAGTAATTAAGGATATTTATGCCATTTTCGAATTTAGGTCTTAGTCAAAAAATATATAAAGCACTTGATGAGAATGCTTATAAAAATCCAACAATTATTCAAGAAAGAGTAATTCCCTTGGTTCTTGAAAACAAAGATATTATGGCAAAAGCTCAAACTGGTAGTGGAAAAACAGCAAGTTTTGTTTTACCAATTTTACAACTATTATTAAATAAAGAAGAAGATAAAGAGCATAAAGCAAAGGCAAAAATATCAACTTTAGTCTTAACTCCTACAAGAGAATTGGCTCTTCAAGTATCAAAGGCTTTTATTGATTTTTCTAAATATTTTGAAAATAAACCTAAAATTGTAAGTGTAATAGGTGGAGAAAGTCTTACACAACAACTTTTAGATATTCAAAAAGGTTGTGATATTGTTGTGGCAACTACTGGAAGATTACTTGATATTTTAGATAAAAAACAACTAAATTTATCAAATCTGGAATTTTTTGTTTTAGATGAAGCAGATAAAATGCTAGATTTGGGATTTGAAGAAGAATTAGAAATACTTTTAAAATCACTTCCTTCAAAAAGACAAAATTTACTATTTTCAGCTACTTATCCACAAAAAATGTTAAATATTGCTGCAAAAATTACAACAACAGCTTTAGAGATTTTTATTGAAGATGAAACTCAAATAGTTCAAACTATAAATCAAAGGGTAATAGAAGTAAATAAAGAGAACAGAAGCGCACTTTTACGAAATCTAATAGAAAATAATTCATGGGAGCAAATACTTGTTTTCATGGCAAATAAACGTTCTTGTGACAATATCGCTTCTAAATTTAGAAAATATGGATTAAATGCAGAGTCTTTTCATGGTGATTTACTTCAAGAAGAAAGAAATGATACTTTAGAAGATTTTAAAAACAAAAAAATAAAGATTTTATTTGCAACAGATATTGCAGCACGAGGACTTCATATAGATGATATTTCATGTGTAATAAATTTTGATTTACCAAGAGCATCAGCTGATTATATTCATAGAATTGGAAGAACTGGAAGAGCTGGTAAAAGTGGAGATTCAATTTCTTTTGTAGGACTTGAAGATTTTGAACATTTTTCATTAATAGAAAAAAGATGTGATATAAAACTGGAAAAAGAGCAAATAATTGGTTTTGAACTTACAGGAATGCCAATAAAAAAAGAAAAAGGAAATGAACCTATAAAAGGTGCAAGAAAAAGTAAAAAAGATAAGTTAAGAGAAAATGCTTTAAAAGACTAGATAGTCTTATAAAGCATGATAGCTAAAACAACTACATTTAAAAGTAGAATATAATTTTTGTAAGAAGTTGCTTTTACCATATCTTTAACTTTAATTCCAAAATATACTCCAATAAGTGAACCAATACCTACTGTTGCACCCTCAACAAATAACATTTGACCTTGATATGAAGTTGATATAAACCCTGCAATTGAAGAAAAAATTACAAAAAATAGTCCCAAAGCAGTTGCCGCTTTTAAGTCATATCTTAAATAACCAACTAAGATAGGCGTTAATAAAATAGAACCACCAACCCCAATACTCATAGCTAAAATACCAATAACAGCACCTATTAATATTAAAATATAAGTGTTTCTTATTTGAACATTTTCAGTTTGAATAGCAGGCGAATAAAAAATTCTGATAATTGTAAATATAAGAATAGCTATGAAAAGATATTGTAAAGATTCGTTTGATACATTTGGTACAAAATATCCGCTTAATAAACCACCAATAGAACCACCAATTCCTAAGACAACTCCATCTCTTATAACATCTTTAGCTTTTTTTGCATTTAAAAAAGAACCATAGATTGAAGAAAAAACCATTTGCATGATAGATATTGCAACAGCTTCTTTCATTACAAAACCAGTTGCTAAAAGTAAAGGAACTAATATTGTTCCCCCTCCAATTCCAAAAAAACCAGAAGTAAATCCAGTTACTATTCCAAATATTGCAAGTTCTAAACTCAAGAATCTTTCCTTTTTATTGAGTTCATGGCTTCAATGAAGTTATTATAATCATCTTCTAACTTTTTATCTTTTTGAGTTAAATCTATTCCATCTTCTTCTTTTAGTGCAACTTCAACTAAATGAATTCTATCAAGAAGATATTTGAACATTTCTTTGTTAATATCAGGTAAATCGCCATGTTCCATTTTACAATTTTTATTATCTCTTTTGATAATTTTTGCAGGAACTCCAACAGCAGTTGAATTATCAGGAACATCACAAACAACAACAGAGTTTGCTCCAATTTTAGAGTTTTTACCAATTGTAATATTTCCTAAAACTTTTGCACCACTTCCTATTACTGTATTTGATTTAACAGTTGGATGTCGTTTGCCTTTATTTAAACTAACTCCACCAAGAGTTACTCCTTGATAAATTAAAACATCATCTTCAACGATTGCTGTTGCCCCAATCACAACACCAATAGCATGGTCAATAAAAACTCTTCTACCTATTGTACAAGCTGGATGAATATCTGTTTTTGTTAAAAAGCTAGATATTCCACTAATTACTCTTGATAGTTTTTTCCAACCTTTATAATAAAGTTTATTTGCAATTCTATAATTTATAATTGCCCAAACACCTGGGTAATTAAAAACTAGCTCTAAATTATTATCAAGAGCAGGGTCATTATTTCTTGGTACATAAAAATCTTCTTTTAATTGCTTCCAAAATGATATTTTTTCTTCTGCAACTTCTTCATTACTCATGATAACTCCAAATAGTTTTTAAATAACTATTTTCATTTAGATATTTTTCTATATCTTTGTAGTTATGGTCATTTAAACTTTTTCTTAATCTTGCTCTTATATCGTTTGTATCGTAATCAATATCTTCTAATATATCTATGATTTTTTGTGATTCTAAAATCTTTTCTAAAACAACTTCACCATTTTTAAACACAATATTTACTTCTGTTGGGTGAGAAAATAGATTATGTTTCATTCCTAAAGTATCTTGATAAGCTCCCACATTAAAGAAACCTATAAAATAATCTTCTTTATTTAAATTTACATCATGTAAATAAAGTGGTTTTTTTAAATCAAATGGTAATTCTCCATCACTATCACAAGTAATATCCCACAATGATGCACTTCTTGTTGGTTTTTTATCAAGATGAGTTATAGGCATAATTGGAAACTCTTGATCAATTCCCCAATAATCTGGAAGAGATTGGAATAAAGAGAAATTTAATAAATATTTTTCTTGAATATTTTCATCAAGTTTTTTTAACTCTTCATAATCATCTATTTCAAGTAAAGAAATAGCTTTTTTAATAACTTGGTGAGTTAAAATTTCAGCATTTGATCTATCTTGTAAATCAATATAACCTAAATCAAATAAAGTTAATAATGATTCCATATGGTCAATACTATCGTGCATATATTCATAAGCAGTTCTTTTTGTCATGTCTCTATGTAAATCATTTAATTCTTGAATTAAAGGGGGATTAATAGGTTTAAGTTTTAGATGGTCAAAATCATATTCTGCTGAAAACAATTCAAGAACAGGTGCTATTAATACAGTTGAAGCAGCTGAAATAAATCTTCCTGATTCTGTAAAAATATTTGGTTCATCAACACCTTTTTGTCGTGCAATATCTTTTAGTGTAAATATAACATCATTTGCAAATTCAGTTAAAGAATAAAATCTTGTTCTTTCATAAGCATTATATTCAACAGCTAATCCACCACCAATATTTATAGAGTTTAAATTTGTAGCACCTAAGTTTTTAAGTTCAGCATAAATATGCCCAGATTCTCTTAATGCTTTTTTCAAAGGTTTAATTGAATTCATTGCAGAACCAATATGGAAATGAATCATTGTTAAATACTTAACTAGATTATTATCTTCCATTAATTCGTAAGCTTCAAGAATCTCTGTAGATGTTAAACCAAATTTAGAATTAATACCTCCACTTTTCGCCCATAAACCACTTCCTCCACTATGAAGTCTAACTCTTAACCCTATATTAGGACACTCCATTTTGGTTTCGTTTAAAACCTCTATAATTATTTCCAATTCGTTTAAACCTTCAATAATTATTGTGATATTATGACCCATACTTTTTGCGATAAAACCTAAGTGAATCATCTCTTTATCTTTGAATCCATTAACAGTTATTGGAGAACCTACATTGTTATAAGTCATAGCAATTACAAGTTCCGCTTTACTTCCAGCTTCAAGTCCATAGTTAAACTTTTTACCCTCATTAATTAAAGGATGAATAAAGTTAGGAAGTTGATTTACTTTAAGTGGGAAAACTGCATTAAAATTTCCCTTATAATCATACTCTTTGATACTTGCATTAAATGTATTGTATAAAGTATTTATCTGCTTTTCTGTTATATGGGGAAATCTTAAAAGTAAAGGACCTTTAAAATCTTGTTTTCTTATATCTTTAACTATAGAAATCAGTGATGGTTTGCAGTTATAGTTTATTTTTGCAAGCCCATCTTCAATTATAAAATTATCATCACTCCAGATGTCAATACCGTAATTACCCACTTTTAAAAATCCTCTAATTTTAAATTTTTTTCTTCTTTTGTTTTTAAATCTTTTATATAAATAGTTCCATTTTTTAGTTCATTTTCACCAATTAGTGCAACAATAGTTGCTCCTAATTTCTCAGCTATTCCAAAGTGTTTTCCGAAACTTCTAGGCGCGTATTCTACTAAAGTTTTTGTTGTTTTTCTCTTTTGATTTGCAACTTTTAGCATAGTATTTAAAGAAACTTCATCTAAAGCTCCTATGTATATCACATCTTGATTACATTGTGGCATCTTTACTAATTCTAATAATCTTTCGATGCCTATTGCAAATCCAATACCGCTAGTTGATTTTCCACCTAAGAATTCAACTAATCTATCATATCTTCCACCACCAGCTATTGCACTTTGAGCACCAATTTCATTACTTACAAATTCAAATGCAGTTTTATTGTAATAATCTAAACCTCGAACAAGATTTGAATCAACTTCATATTTAATATCATTAAAATCTAAAATCTCTTTTAATTTTTCAAAATCTGTATCACACGAACTACATAAACTTGTAGTGATTTTTGGAGCATTGTTTAATAATAATTGACAGTTTTCATTTTTACAATCTAAAACTCTAATTGGATTTGTTAAAATCCTTCTATTACAATCTTCACAAAGCTTTTCTTTAAAATTTGTTAAATGTTTAACTAGGTTTTCTTTATACGGAGGCATACAAACATTACAACCAAGAGAATTTAATTTTAATGTGAATCCAATTCCAAAAAAATCAAGAATTTCTTTTATCATAATGATAATATTTGCATCTTCAAAAACAGAATCTATACCAAATACTTCACAACCAAATTGGTGAAATTCTCTTAGTCTTCCTTTTTGAGGTCTTTCATATCTAAACATTGGACCATAATAATACCATTTATAGTTTCCACCAGCACGATCAAGTTTTTTTTCAACAAAATGTCTTACAACGCCAGCAGTCCCTTCTGGTCGTAAACAAACGTCATTTTCACCTTTATCAATAAATTGATACATCTCTTTATTTACAATATCAGAACTTTCTCCAACACTTCTTTTAAATAAAGATGTTTCTTCTAAAAGGGGTGTTTCTATGTATGAAAAACCATAATTTTTAGCAATTTTTGATGCATTCTCTATAAAATAGGTAAATAAAGAGCTCTCTTCATTTACAATATCTTTCATTCCTCTTAAGCTTTGTATAGTCTTAATATTTTTAGTTTCATTATTCACCATTTATAAAATCCTCAATTTTCTTTTCTATTTCTTCAATTTTTAAACTTGCATCAATAATAATATGATTTATATTTAATCTTTTAATAGTTTCTTTCATTCTATTTTGAATATTTATTAGATAATCAATTCCTCTTAATTCTATTGAATCATTTTCTTTTTGCGATAGTCTAAATTTTAATTCACTTGGAGTTAATTCAAGTAAAATAACATGACTTGGTAAAGTATTATTAGTGGCAATTAGATTTAAATTAATTAGTTCATCTATATTTAAAGCAGAAGCATAAGCAATACCCGAAATCATAGACCTATCAGAAATAATTGTATCGTTCTTATTCTTCTTTATAACTTCTTCAATATGTTCAGCTCTATCAGCCATAAAAAGAAACATTTCTGCTATTTTTGATTTAGCTTCACCCTCAAGTGCCATAGTTCTTAACTTTTTACCAAGTGGCGTTCCACCTGGTTCTTTTGTAAAAATTGCATAGGGTAATTTTTCTTTTAGAAGTTCTAATTGAGTTGATTTACCAGCAGTGTCAATTCCTTCAATTACTACATACATTTTAAAACTTTTTCAGGGATTAGGTGTTGGAATTTTCCATTAAATCTTATGATTTCTCTTACAATCGTAGAACTTACAAAGGCATTTTCAAGTGTTGGCATTAGATATAAAGTTTCTATTTTTTTATTTATTGAAGAGTTTGCATATCCCATTTGTAGTTCAAATTCAAAATCAGATACGGCTCTTAAACCTCTAATAATCGTATTAATTTTTAAATCAACTGCTAAATCAACAAGTAAAGTATCAAATCCTAAAACAGTAACGCCCTCGATACCATCAGTTGCTGCTTTTGCAAATTCAACCCTTTGTTCATGGGTGAACATTGGTTTTTTTAATTCACTTTTTGCAACAGCAATTACAACTTCATCAAAAATATTTGCTGCTCGTTTTATAATATCTAAATGACCATTTGTAATTGGGTCAAAAGTCCCACTATAAATGGCTTTTCTATATGAATTAATATCATTATTTGGCATATTTATTCCCATCTTTTATATAAATTATTATCAATTTTAAGTAAATCTAACCATTTACCTATTAAAAAGTTTTCCATATCTTCTAAACTTTGTTGGGCACTATAAAACCCTAAAATTGGAGGTGCGATTACAACTCCTAAGTTCGATAATTTAAGCATATTTTCTAAAGCAATACTATTTAAAGGCATTTCTCTAGGAGCTAATATAATTTCTCTTTTTTCTTTTAACATCACTGTAAAAGCTCTTGTTATTAAAGAATCTGAAATTCCTACAGCACATTTAGCTAAAGTATTCATTGAACAAGGAAGAATAATCATTTTATCGACTTTAAATGAACCAGATGCGATACTTGCACCGATATTTGAGTCTTTAAAAATAGTTACATTTGGATAATCGTTGAATATTTCTTTTGTATAGAGTTGATTTTCAAGTTTTAAAGCAGTTTTTGCACTTTTTGAGAATATAACAAAAACTTCAACCTCTTTTGGTAATTTTTTTACAAAATTGACACCAAGATTTGAGCCACTCGCACCTGAAATTGCAACAGTTATCTTCAAGAAAAACCTTTAGTTTTAGTATATGTAAAATGATAATAGCAAAAAAAGACTTTTAATTCAATTACCTTGAAAATAGGGCTTTTTATTAAGATTTATAAGTTTGGATTAATCTTTAAAGTGATAACATATTGTATAAATATTATATGTATTAAATTTAACATTATGTTAATTTTAATACTATTTAATATACTTAATGTAAAAGGATTTTAAATATGTCAAAAATTTTTACTTATATCAGAAACAATGAAAATAATCAGAAATATACACTTGAACAAAGAGCTTCAGTTGAGAATTATTTAGTCAAAAATAATATTACAGATTTTAAAAATATTGAAATAAATATAAGTACTCCAATTGAAGAAAAAAACATCTTGGAGCTCCTGAAAAATTGCGAAATGAATTCAACTATTATAGTTTCAAATTTAAATGTTTTTGGAAGAACAATAGAGACTATTTTAGAAATTGTAAGATTCTTATTAACAAATAAAATTAGAATTATTATTGTTGAACAAAATTTGGATTTAATAGATGATCAAGATATGTTAACTCAAATGATTTTAGGTGTTATTTCTATGACTATTGGTTTAGAAAAAGAGTTAATGAGTTTAAGAACAAAAGAGGCACTTGCAGCAAAAAAATTAAATGGTATCGCTTTAGGAAAACCAAAAGGTACTATTCAAAAATCTAAGTTTGATTTACAAAGAGGAAAGATTGAAGAACTTCTGGCTGTTGGTTTAAGTGTACGAAAAATATCAAAACTTTTAGGATATAACAATCACATAGGACTTAATAATTATGTAAAAAAAAGAAATATAAAAATAAATCTAAAGAGTAGCCAAACTATTTGATAAGAATATCTTTATAATGGTTTAAAAAAAATATAGTAAAATAAAATTAATTAAAATTGAATGGAGTTATTGTGAAAGTATTATTAATCAAAGATGTAAAAACTTTAGGAAAAGCTGGAGAATTAAAAGAAGTAGCTGATGGATATGGAAAAAACTTTTTAATTGGAAAAGGTTTAGCATTACACGCAACAACTGAAGTATTAAATAGATACAAAGCAGAACAAAAGAAATTAGCAGAAAATGAAGCAAGAGAAATAGCAGCTGCAAAAGTATTAGCAGAAAAATTAAATGCAACTAAACTTACAATAAAACATAAGGTTGGTGCAAATGGACAATTAATTGGTTCAGTAACTAATAAAGAAGTATCAGAAACATTAGAAGACCAATTTTCTATTATGATTGATAAAAAAAATATATCATTAGATAAAAAAATAAAATCTGTTGGAATTTATGAGTTAGATTGCAAATTAGGACACTCAATTCACGCAACTTTAAAAGTTGATA
>JAIELU010000133.1 GCA_019752775.1 Campylobacterales bacterium
TTGAAATAAATTTTTCATCACCAAATGCTGATGAAATAATATTTAAACTATAGCTAATGTTATTTATCGTTTGAATATCTCTACTATCAATTAAAGCTTTAACATATCTTTTTGCTACTAAATCATTCATTATGCTACCTTTTTAAGAACAATATTTGCTAACTCATTTTGAGTTAATTTAATATTTTCTGAACTTAATAGCTCTTCAAGAACTTGAGTAACAACCTCTTTTTTAGCTTTTGATGTTTCAACTTTCATCATTTCTTCTAAACTTTTATTTAGATTTACAATGTCTGAATCAACAGCTGTTGCAACTTTTTGTTTAACTGAATCTATATCAGCTTTTGCACTATCAATAATCTCAGTAGCAATTTTTTTTGCTTCCTCTAATTTTTTCTGTGCATCTTTAACTTTATCTTGAGAAGCTTTTAAAGTATCTTGTACTTTGTCAAGTTCTCCTTGAATAGATAAAGATCTTTCAGCAAAAAATGCTTTTATTTTATCAGCAAGTAAATACCATAAAATTCCAGCAAATATTATAAAGTTAACGGTTCTTTGAACTAAATCAGTTTCTACCGCGCCTTCGTTTGCAAGTAATGCAACTGGAACTAAAGCCAACCCAAGTAATAATATTCTTTTCATATTTCAATCCCTTTATTAAATTGAGCTAAGCTTAGCTTTTAGGCTCTCATTAAATTGAGGCATAGAAGATACTAAAGAATCTCTTAGAGCTTTAGCCTCGTCTTGTAAGTTTTTAGTAAATTCCGCAGATTTTACTTCTAAATTAGATTTAGCACTTGCAAGTTTTGCATCAGCACTATCCTTTGCTTCCTTATAAGCTTGTTCTCTAATTGCAGCTGCCTCTTTTTTTGCTTTAGCAATAATATCATTTGCTTCTGCTAACAAACCATCAACATCTGCACCGTTTGATTTCGCATCTTCTAAATCTTTTTTTATAGAAGCTGTTCTATCATCCATATGCTTTAGTAATGGTTTGAAAAGACAACTGTTTAGTCTAGCAACAACTAAAAGAAAGATGATACCAGAGCTAAGCAATAATACAGGACTTATGTCTAACATTCATTCCTCCATATTTTTTACAGTTTAGTTTAACTAAAACTCTATTATTTTAACAAAACTAACTATAAAATTATATTAAAAAAAAATATTAGCTTAGATTTTTTTTGGATTTTGTTACGATTGGATATTAAAGTAACTAATTATTTTATCAACATCTTCTTGTGAATTAAATTCTATCTTAAAATAATTTTTTTCTACTTTTACTTTTAAACTATTTTCTTTTAATTTTTCCACAATATTGTTGAGAGGTGCAAAGTTATAAGCATCTTTTGGCTTATCTTTTTTAGGTTTTTCTATATCTTTTTCTTTTAATTGTTTTACTAGTTTTTCAGTTTCTCTAACTGAAAGTTTTTGACCAACTATTGAATCACAAACCATTTTTTGTTCATCATTTGTAAGTCCCAACATAACTTTTGCATGACCTGCACTAATTTTGTCACTAGCTAAAAATTGTTGTACATATGAGTTTAATTGTAACAATCTCAAGGTATTAGTAATAGAAGTTCTACTTTTAAATACTTTTCTTGATAATTCTTCATGAGTAATACTATGTTCATTTAGTAACTGTGCGTAACAATATGCAAGTTCAATTACATTTAAATCATCTCTTTGAATATTTTCAATTAATGCTAATTCTCTTAATTTAAATTCATCAGTATCAATAATAATAGCTTTGATTTTTTCTATATTTGCAAGTTTATGAGCTCTTAATCTTCTTTCACCTGCAACTAATGTATAAGTACTATCTTCATTCTCTGTTACAATTATAGGTTGTAATAAGCCATGCTCTTTAATAGATTCACTTAAGTCATTTAATTTTTCTTCATCAAATATTTTTCTTGGCTGGTTTGGATTGGCTTTTATAGCTGTTACATCTATTTTAAAAACGCCAGATTTGTTACTTCTTGTTGAATTTTCATAAGCCGATTCAACTTCTCCTAATAATTCTCCTAATCCTCTACCTAATGCCATAATATTTCCTACTAAAAAAATTAACTAACCTGCGATTGCTCTTGCTAAATGAGTGTATGCTTTTGTACCACTTGAATTTGTGTCATATAACATAATTGGTTTTCCAAAACTAGGACTTTCTGCTAATTTTACATTTCGTGGAATTACAACATAAGAATTATCATCTATTTTAAATAGTTTATTTTCAAAATGTTGTGCTAAATCTGCAAAAACTTGTTTTGACAAATTATTTTGAGCACTATACATTGTTGGTAAAAATCCTCTAATTTGTAGTGATTGATTTATCGTCTGTTTTACCAGTTTTATAGTATTTAACAATTGTGCTAATCCCTCTAATGCAAAAAACTCACATTGAATTGGAATTAAAACAGACGTTGATGCGCTTAATGTATTTATTGTAATTGGACCTAATGCAGGAGGTGAATCAATAATAATATAATCAAAATCTTTCTTAATTGGGTCGATTTTTCTTTTTAAAACTAATTCTCTTTCTTTAGTATTTTTATAAAACTCTTTTTCAATCCCAACCAGTCCAATATTTGATGGAGCTACTTTTAAATTTTCAATTTCTGAATCTAAAATAATCTCACTTAATTCTTTTGTTCCCAACATTACATGGTAAATATTATATTCATAAGTATCCCTATGAAAACCTAATGAAGTTGTAGCATTTGCTTGAGGATCCGCATCAATTAATAATACTCTTTTACCTTCTAGTGCAAGTGCCGCACTTAAATTTACAGCGGTCGTAGTCTTACCTACACCACCTTTTTGGTTAGCTATTGAAATAATTTCTGTCATCTTAAACTAAATACCTTTTTATTGTTTACTTGTATAGAACCATCTTCATTTAACATCACATTTTGAAGAGAAATTTTTTGATTGTCTATTGTTGTTTGGAACTTTTTGCTATGTTGGAATTCTATCTTAAAATCACTAAATATTTGCTTCCAAAAAATCTTTTTTTCTAATTTAGAAAAATAACTTTCTAACATACTATTTGTGTCGATATTAATATCAAGTTTTCCAAAATCTTCACTAACATTTTTTAAATTTATTCCTATTCCACAATAAATTAAATTTTTTGAAACAGTAGTGATTGTTCCTCCAATTTTTTTATCATTTACATAAAAATCATTTGGCCATTTTAACCAAACTAAAGAACCCATCTGCTTCAAAACATCTTTTAAAAGATAAGAAAAATATATTGAACTACTTTGTAATGGTAAATCATCAGGTAAAAATTCTTTATCAACAACGAAAGAAAAAAAAACATTACCCTCTTTTCCTATCCAAGAATTTCCTCTACTTCCAATTCCTTGTGTTTGAAAATCAGATAAAATACATAAAGGTTCACAATAACCATTTTCTAAAATATAATCTTTTATATATCTATGAGTTGAATCAACTTCTTTTAATTTTATTATTTTCATATTTTTATTATACATAATAAAAATAGAAGAGTTAATTAAATATAATCAAAGTAAAAAGGTCATTATGTTAGAACCAGTTTTACCAATTGCTATCTATTTAATTCTAGGTTATATCTTTAAAATAATCTATCAAGATAATTCTAAACAACTAATTGAATTTATTATTTACTTTTCACTGCCAGGTATTGTTTTTTCTAAAATCTATCCATTAGTTCTTGATATAAAAATATTAAATTTAATTTTAATGTTTATCTCTTTTATTCTTTTTAATCTTCTTCTTGCTTATTTCGTAGGTAAAATGATGAAATTAAACCGTATTTTATTGGCTACTTTTATGATTATGGCTACTTTCGGGAATACTTCATTTATTGGTTTTTCTTATATTGAAGCCTTTTATGGAGAAGATTATATAGTTTATGGATTGATATATGATTTATTTGGTTCATTTTTACTTTTAGTTTCAATTGGAATGTTTATCATAACTTGGGGTGCTGGTAAAAAGAATAATATTTCTCATATTTTTAAAAGTATATTTTTATTTCCACCATCTCTTATGTTTTTTATCACTATTCTTGTAAAACATTTTGAAGTTCCAAATTTTTTAATACTAACTTCTCAAACAATTGGTTCAACACTTGTTCCAATTGCAATGATTGCAATTGGAATGAAATTAGAACTTAAACATATTTTTGCAAGATTTCATATTGTTTCAGTTGCTATGATTTTAAAAATGATTGTTGTGCCAATAATTGTATTAATAGGATTTCATTATTTTTATGGATTAAACCAAACTTGGGTAAAAGTTACAATAATTGAAGTTGCTATGCCTCCAATGACAATGGCTACAGTTTTAGCAATAAAAGGTGGGTTAGATGAAAAAGTTGCAATAAATTCTTTAGTTTTGGGAGTTTTATTAAGTTTATTAACAATAACTTTATATACATCTTATTTAGCGTAAATATACGCTAAATAAGTATCGAATTTATCTCTAATCTTTGACCTCTAATAAAATCAATAGAATTAATTGCTTTTTTTGAAGGAGCTTGTAAAGTTCTAATTCTCAAGCTTCCTTTTTTACAACCAATAACTATAAAATCATCTTTTATCTCTAAAATTTGACCTTGATTATTTATAGATATTTCGTCATTTAATTCAATATCTTTTAATTTCAATTCTGATTCTAAAAAAATCCCAGGCCAATAAGAATAAGCTTTATATTTTAAATAAAGTTTTTTAGCATCAAAAAAATCTACTAAACCATCTTCTTTTTTAATCTTTTTACAAAAACTAACTTCTGATTCATTTTGTTTTATTGGTTTTATATTTTCAAAGTTATTTAATGTTGTAATCGTAAGTTTTGCAGCTATTTGTGATAATTTCTCAAAAGCAACTGAAACTTCCATTTTTGGGATAATCTTTAAATATTGTAATCCTAAAATATCTCCGCTATCCAATCCCTCTTCCATAAGCATAGAAGTAACGCCTGTATAAATATCATCATTTAAAAGTGATTCTTGAATTGGACTTGCACCTCGATATTTTGGAAGTAATGAAGCATGTAAATTTATACATGGAGCAATATTTAAAATATCTTTTGGTAAAATCTGACCATAAGCAGCAACAATTATAAAATCAGGATTTAACTCTTTAATTTGTTTTGTTGCTTCATCATTTCCTCTTAATTTTAAAGGTTGAAAAATCGGAATATTTAGATTTTCTTCAAGACAAAATTGTTTAATATGAGGAGGCGTTAAAACTTGTTTTCTTCCAAAAGGTTTATCAGGCTGAGTAAATAATCCTACTATCTCATACTCACTATTTATTATCTCTTTAAAAATAGTTGTTGCATAATCTGGTGTTCCCATAAATAGAATTTTTTTACTCAAATCTTATCCTTTTATTTTTTTGCTTGAAAAATTGTTCCACTTTTATGATTTCCATCAACTAAAAAATCATAAGCATTTGTTAAATCAAAACCTGAAGATAGATACATTGAAATATCTCTTTTCATTAAAAAATCTGCTGCTTTTAGTTTTGTAACTATTCCACCTGTTGCAAATTCTGAATTTGCAGAGTGTTTCATTTCTAATTCATCAGAAGAAATTTCTGAAACATTTTTTTGTAAAATAGCATCATCAAATTCTCTTGGATTTTTATTATAATAGCCATCAATATCAGATAAAATTGCTAACATATCAGCATTAAAATAATAAGCAACGTGAGCTGCTAATTGGTCATTATCCCCAAAAACTAACTCATCTGTTGCAATTACATCATTTTCATTTATAATTGGAAGGATTTTATTTTCTAAAAGTATTTCCATAACATTTTGAGCATTTTTTGTTCTTTTTCTTGAATCAAAATCATCTGCAATAAATAGCATTTGTGCACATGTAATATTATGTTCACTAAATCTTTTTTTATAATTTTTTAGTAGTAGTGGTTGACCAATGGCTGCGAGTGCTTGTTTATTTGCAACTATTTTTTTATCAAGTTTCAAAGAAGTATATCCAGCACCGACAGCTCCTGAAGAGACTAATATCACTTCAAGATTTTTTTCATTTTTTAATCTAGCAATTAAATTTACCAAGTTACTCATTCTCTCAAGAGCTAATTGTCCATCTTGAGTTAATACAGCAGTTCCAACTTTAATTACTAATCTTTTCATTTATCTTGTTCCAATAAATTATATAATGCAAATCCAAGTGGTTTTAAATTTAATTTTGTTAAAGATGAAATTGGTAAAACAAAATATGGTTTACTATTATCGAATCTTGAATAAATTAAATCTTGAACAAAGTAAGGATAATCACCCTCAAATTTAAATTCATTTGATTTCGTAATATCTAATCCAATATTTTTAATAAATGCTTCAATATCTTCTTCTAAGGTTTCACCAAAATAACCATCCATTTTACTTATAACTATTGCATAATTTCTTGTTGATAATTCACTTGAAAACTTTGCAACTTCTTCTTTTAATACTCTATATTGATCAATCATTGTTCTATGATTTGCAACATCAATTACAAATAAAAGAGTTTTTGTTCTTTCAATATGTTTTAAGAATTCTAATCCTAATCCTCTTCCCTCACTTGCACCATCAATAATTCCTGGAATATCAGCCATTACAAAAGAGTTATAATTTCCAACTTCTACAACACCTAATTTTGGTGTTAAAGTTGTAAATTCATAATTTGCAATCTCAGGAGTTGCATTTGATGTAACTGAAATCAAAGTTGATTTTCCAACATTTGGATAACCAACAAGTCCAACATCTGCAATAAGTTTTAATTCTAATCTAATACTTTTTATTTGCCCTGGAAGCCCTGGTTGAAAATAAGTTGGTCTTTGATTTCTTGAGTTTTTAAAATGAGTATTACCTAATCCGCCTTTTCCACCCTCTAAAAATAAAACTTTTTCTCCAAGCTCTAATAAATCAAAAAGAACTTCATTTGTTTCATCATCAATAACTTGAGTTCCAGGAGGTACAATTAAAACAAGTGCTTCACCTGATTTTCCAGTCATTCTTCCGCCTAAACCTTGCGCTCCATTATCTGCTTTAAAATATTTTCTACCTTTGTAGTTTGATAATGTATCGGTATTGTTATCTACTAAAAAGTAAACATCTCCACCTTTTCCACCATCTCCACCATCTGGTCCACCTTTTACAACAAACTTTTCTCGTCTAAATGCTGCACATCCCTGTCCACCTTTTCCAGATGTAACTGAAAATCTAGCGCTATCTATAAACATATAACTTTCCTTTTAATAATTAATTAAAAACTAAAAGCAAAATTTTTCAACTTCTACTGTTAACTTTTAATTAGTTATGTTAATTTTAAATAAAAAAAGGGTGTAGGCAAAAGCCATACACCCTTTAAAGAAATCAATTTTATCCAGAATTACGAAGCGTAAACTGAAACTTTTTTTCTTTTTTTATCTTTAATCTCAAATTTAACAACACCGTCAATTAAAGAATAAATTGTATGATCTTTACCAATACCAACATTTTGACCTAAATGAACTTTTGTTCCTCTTTGTCTAATAATGATGTTTCCAGCTCTTACAACTTCACCACCATATTTTTTAACACCAAGTCTTCTACCAGCTGAATCTCTATTATTCTGCGTACTTCCCTGACCTTTTTTGTGAGCCATAGTTTTTCTCCTTAACTTTTGTTATGCTTATGCAGCGATTTTAATAATTCTAATTTTTGTGAAGCTTTTTCTAAAACCTCTTTTTAATTTTGAATCTTTTCTTCTTCTTTTTTTGTAAATAATTACTTTTTTAGCTCTATTTACACCTGTACCATCTAATACTACAACTGCTTCAACCTTTGCGTTTGCAACTGCATCACCAATTTTTAATTCACCGTCGTTTATTGCTAAAACATCAGTAATTTCTAAAGTTTCTTTTGCAGTTTTACCAGTATAATCAACATCTAAGATATCACCCTCAGAAACTTTATACTGTTTTCCACCACACTTGATAATTGCGTACATTTTTCTTCCTCTAATTCAATTCAATATGCCAAGTTGATATATTCACATATAACTCTATTTTTCGAACCGGAATAGTATCTTATTTTAGTTTAAACTTTCTTTAAGCCTTAGCTTTTTAATGATAATCATTAGCTATTGCTATGGCATCTATCATTATCATCGAATTTATGGGTAATGCTTTTACTGAAATTGTACTTCTTGCAGGTTTATGTTCCCCAAAAGCTTCAGCAAACAATACATTAACAACCCCAAAATCTTCAATATTTTCTAAATATACAGATACTTTTACAACTTTTTCCATACTACTATTAGCATCTTCTAATAATGTTCTTAAATTAGACAGTACTTGTCTAGTTTGAACTTTTATATCTCTTTCTAATATCGTACCATCTAAGGAAATAGGTACTTGTCCTGATGTATAAATAATTCCATTCACTTTTACAGCAGGCGAATATGGACCTATTGCCAAAGGTAAATTATCACTTGCAATAAATTTCATTCATTATCCTTATCTTTTATAGTTTGTTGAATTTTACAAAAAACAAACTGCAAATTAAATAAATTTAAACAATTAATTATAAATTATAACTTACTAATTTCCCCAATTTTAACTGATAAATATTATCTTTAATTTTTCTAATTAAATTTGCTTTTTGTTTAAAATCTAAAGTATTATCGTATGAAATTGCTGTTAATTTATTTGTATAAAATTTATAAACCAATGTTAATAACTCTTGATTTAGTCTTTCATCATCGTAATTTTCAAGTTTTTCATTTAAAACTATAGAATTTAAAGAGATATTTTCAATATCTGTTAAAAGTAATTCAAACTCATTTTTATGAGCTTCAAACATTGAAGAATCAACTATATCTAAAACAGAATCTAATCTTTTTGGTTTTTCTAAAATTGATTTTATTATACAAAGTTCAGCAATATCTATTTTTGTTAGATTAGGTTCATACATTCTTTGTTTATTTGAACTTATTTTTACTAAATTTTCTCTAATATTTAATTTTTGAGCTAAATATCTTTTATATTCATCTTGGTTTAATAAACTCAATGTTTTCAAATATTCATTTGATTCACTTAATGCTTTTTGTTTTTGATTTGGATCATTTATATCATATTTCGAGACTATATAATTAATTGAATAAGGAATATAAGAGATTGGATTTGAAAAAATTTCATTTAATTCATTTATTTTCCCATTGTGTACCATATCCGCAGGATCCATACCATTTTCAAAAATAATAACACCACCTTCAAATTCACCTTGACTTAACATAACAGATGCTTTAAATGCTGCGGTTAGTCCTGCTTTATCTCCATCATAAGCTAAAATTACTTTTGGTTCACCTCGTCTAAGAAGTGGTAAATGCTCAGCAGTAAGTGCAGTTCCAAGAGTCGCAACTGCTGTATTAAATCCAGCTTGATGAAGCATTATTACATCTAAATAACCTTCACAAACTATAATTTGATTTTTTTTATATATTTGCTCTTTTGCTAAATGATAACCATATAAAAGTCTTGATTTATTAAATAGTTTAGTTTGTGGAGAGTTAACATATTTTGCGTTATGTCCCGTTATTGTTCTACCACCAAAACCTACGAGTTTTCCAGTTATTGAATAAATAGGAAATGTGATTCTTTCTATAAATCTTGAATATAAACCATTTGTTCCATTATCAATTACACCTAATTCAATAGCATCATTTAAATTATAATGATTTGATTTTAAAAAATTTATAGTATCAATTGAAACAGGAGAGTAACCTATTTCAAATTTTTCAATTGAGAACTCTGATATTCCTCTTTTTAAAATATATTCTTTTACATTTTCATTATAAACAAAGAGTTTTTGATAATATTTATTTACTTCTTCTAAGATTTTTGTATCTTGTTTTTTTTCATCTGTATTTTCATAATCTAAATTAAAATTATACATTGAGGCTAATTTTTCTATTGTTTCAGGATATGATAACTTTTCATATTCCATAACAAATTTTATAGAATCACCACCTGCACCACATCCAAAACAATGATATATTTGTTTTGCAGGACTTACAACAAAAGAAGGTGTTGTTTCTCCATGAAAAGGACAACAAGCTTTAAAATTTGCGCCAGATTTTTTTAATTCTAAAAATTGAGATACTACATCTACAACATCAAGATGGTTTTTTAGATTTTCTATTGATTCTTTTTTTATCATAAATCTATTATATCTTTTTATTATTTTATATGAACTTTTATGTTAGTATTCAACTCTTACGATATAAATAATTGAGGTTTTTATTTGGATAATATAATTTTAGAATATAGAGATCCATTGTTTGGAATCATCTTACTTGTTGCACTAATTTTTTTAATATCTTTTGTTACTTATTCATTTAGCATTTATAAAGAAAGATTAGCAAGAGAAGATTATAGAAAACTATCTTTACGATTTGAACTTGGAAAGTTAAAAGAAGAAGATTATGTTCATTTATACAAAACTTACAATTTACCATTTGATTCAATTTTACTTTTAGCTTCATCATTTTTACATAAAGGTGATTATAACAAAGCTATTTCAGTTTATTTAACACTTCTTGAACATGTAAATGATAGAGTAAAAAAAGAAGAATTGCTTGAACTTTTGGGAACTACTTATTTTAAAGGTGGTTTTTTACAAAGATCTAAAGAGATATTTTTAAGAATTTTAAAATTCTCTCCAAGAAATAAAAATGCATTAAATCATCTTTTATTAGTTTATGAAAAATTAAAAGATTTCCAAAAAGCAAAAGAAATAACAGCTTTTTTAGAAGAACTAGATAAGGATGTAAGTATTGATACAATATATTTAGATTCATTAATTATTTTAAATGATTCTATTCTTTCTTATGAAAAAAGAACTGAACTTTTATATGAAATCTTCAAAGAAAACAAAATAATCGAAAGAATTTTTGCCTCTTTTTTAATCCAATTTAATAAAGTATCTTCTATCAATTCATTTATCATCTTTTTATCTGTTTTAAATTTATTAAAGAATAATTTTTGTTGTATTAATGTTCCATTAT
>JAIELU010000245.1 GCA_019752775.1 Campylobacterales bacterium
CAAACAGTATCAATATTACCAATTTTTATTGCTTCGTCTACAATCTGAGCTATTGCATCAGGTTTTCTAAAAATATCAACCATATCAATTTTAAAAGGAATCTCTGAAATAGTTCTATAAACTTTTTCTCCCAAAATCATATCTTCTTTTGGATAAACAGGAACTATTTTATATCCAACACTTTGTAAATACGCAGCAACAGCATTTGAAGCTTTTGAAGGATCAGGTGAAAGTCCAGCAATTGCAATAGTTTTTGTATTTTTTAAGATTTCTATTATTTCTTCACTTTTTGAGTTTACAGTGGAAAAGTCACACTCCATTTTATATCCTTTATAATAAATTACTCTATTATAAATAAATTATTTAAAAGTATGCTAAAAAAAGGAATAAACTAGATTTTATCTAGTTTATTTTGTATATAAGTTCTAACTTCAGAAAAATCAATAACTTCTCTAAAGTCATCAAATTTTCCACCACTTGCGTTTACATGTCCACCACCATTTGCCAGTTTTGCAGCCAGTAAAGAAACATCTACTTTTCCATCAGCTCTAAAAGAAGCATTTCCTTTTTTATTTATATCTATAAAAAAATCATACTCAGGGTTTGCTCTTAAAAAAGCATTTGCTGGAATTGAAATAGAACCTAAACAATAAGTTAAAAGTCCTTTGTGACCTTTGTAAGTAACTGTTAAATCATCTTTTACATCAACTAATGTTTTTACAAGATATGTTGCAGATAAATTATCTAAAGTATCATCTTTATCACTTAATTTTAGAAAATCTTTTTTCATAAAATGAACATCATTATCTAATTTTATATGCCCATCAACAACATCAAGATATTTGGCTGCTTGTTTTAGTAAATGACATCTAAAATCTCTATTTAAATCAGCAAATAAAATGTTATTTATTTCTCTAACTTTTGTAATCATTGACATTAAAACTTTTCCAAATTCAAAATTTTTTATTTCATTTTCAAGCCAAATATCAACAGCATTTATAGCATCAACTAAAGGTTTTAGCCAAGAACTTGTATCATGTTCAAAACCTTCATACTCTTCAAATATATAATCGTAAACTATTTTTGTAGCACATCTTTTATCATCCAAATAATACCAAGGAAAAGTTTCAGCAGCTTTTTTACCACTTATATGATGGTCTAAAAGTTGGAGTTTAATTTTATATCCAATTTTCAAAAGTTTATCTATTTCATTATCTAAATCTTTTGCTTCTTGAAAAGTTAAGTTTAAATCACTTATTAAAATAAGAATTTCATCATCTTTATATTCTAAAACTTGTTCTAAAACTTTTTTTATACTTAATTTTACTTCTAAACCATAATTTGCATTGTAAAAAAAACCTTTTTTAAAATACTCTTTTGTAATTAATTGACATCCATATCCATCTAAATCTGTATGAGAAATATGAAACAATTTCATTAAGCAATATCTTTTAATGTTAATTTTTCTAAGAAATCATTAATTTTTATTTGTAAATTATTTAATAAAGGCCAAATAGTACAAAGCATCGCTACTTGATTTGGACAATTATCCGCAGATGGAGAACACTCAAATACAGATGGTATTTTTTCCTCTGCTGCAATAACAATCTCTAAAATCGTAATTGATTCCCAAGATTTATTTAACGCAAAACCGCCATTTACACCTCTATGAGATATAACTAAATTTTGTTTTGCAAGGTTTTGCATAATTTTTGCCAAAAATGATTTTGATATATTTAATTCTCTTGATAACTCATCTACATTCTTTGGTTCATCACTTTTTGCAATAGCAATTAAAGATAATAATGCGTATTCACTCTTTTTTGTTAATAACATGTTATATATTTCCAATGTTTTTTGTTTATTCTACAAGAACTATTATTAAGATTCGTTATTAAAATCAGTCAATTGAAATATTTAGGCAAAAAAAAAGGGTTGTAGCAATGCTACAACCCTTTTTTGAGAAAAAAAACTAAAATTATTTAGCTCTAATTCCTAAAGAAGCTACTAATTCAACAAATGAAGCATAATTTTTACTTCTTAAGTATTTTAATAATCTTTTTCTTTTACCAACCATTTTTAATAGACCTAATCTTGAAGAGTGGTCTTTTTTGAAAACTTTTAAGTGTTCTGTTAATATTTTAATTTGCTCTGTTAATAAAGCAATTTGAACTTCTGATGAACCAGTATCACCATCTTTTTTCCCGTATTTTGCTATTATAGCTGCTTTTACTTCCTGATCTAAAGCCATGTTGACCTCCTAATAGGTATATGTTAATTTTTCATTTATAATAAATGAGCGCGAATTATATTTAAACTTTACTTTATTTTTACTTTAAACAATTTTTTTCATCCACCTGTTTGGTAAAAAGCTCTTGTTGAAATTTTATTGTCATCTTCTTGATTTGACCATTTATTTTTTTCTGGTTTGCCAGCTAATACTTTTTTTAAAATTGCAACTGCTTCATCTATATTATTATTTCTAACAGCATCTTTGATACTCATTGCGTCTTCAAAATATAAACAAGGTATTAAAAATCCTTCAGCTGTTAATCTAATTCTATTACAAGCTGCACAAAAATCATCTTTATGTGGTTCTATTATTCCAAATTGAAAACCATCTTCAAGCTCATAATATTGAGCAGGAGAACTATTATCTCTTGGAACCATTTTAAAATTGGGATATTTTGTTGCAATTATTGCTTTTATTTCATCAGAATTTAACCCTTTTGCACCATCTTTTGCATGATTATTTTCCATAAATTCAATAAATCTAACAACATAACCTTTACTTTTACAAAAATCCAAAACTTCAACTAAATCAACATCATTTATTCCTTTTATCGGAACACAATTTATTTTTATTTTAAGTCCTGCATCAGCTGCTGCTTGAATTCCTTCAAGAACTGTTTCTAAAACATCTTTTTGTGCAATTTTTGCAGCAGTAGTTGCATTTAATGAATCAAGAGAAATATTTATTCTTTTAAGTCCAGCATCTTTTAATTTTTGAGCGGCATTTGGCAATAAAAAACCATTCGTAGTTAAAGCCAAATCTATATCATTTTTATAGTCATATATCATTTTTACAAATTGATCTAAACCTTCTCTTAAAAGAGGCTCACCACCTGTTATTCTTACTTTTTTTATACCTTCATCAATTGAAGCTTTTATAAATTTAAATAAATCTTCATACGAAAGTAAGTTTTCTTTTGGAACCCAAGAAAAAGGTTTTTCTGGCATACAATATTGACATCTAAAATTACATCTTTCAGTTACTGAAACTCTTAGATAATCATGTTTTCTTCCAAATCCGTCTATTAGCATATTTTATTCCTATTTTTAATAGCTTCAAGAATAGTATAAACTAGCTTAAAAGGTAAAATTAATTTAACCTTTTCCATGCATCTTCAAGACTATTTACTCTTTGAGCAAATACTAAATACAATGCAATATTGAATTTTGCTAGTTTTAAAATCTCATCACTTGGATTTTTAACTATTTCTAAAGCTTCTTCTAAAGAGATACTTTCATAAGTTTTATCATAAGTGATTCCAAAATCACTCAATGAAAATTGGATTTCAATGACTTGTCCATCCACTTCTTTCCAATATTTCCCATTACTAAATACTTCAGGACTTCCCTCTGCACCTTTTAAAACTAAAACATCTTTATAATATTCTTTAAACATAGCTATATATTTTTTTACATAAGGTTTATGAAAAGCGGCAGTAACACCAAAATCACTTGAAGCTGGATTTAAAAGTTTTTCAATTGTATTAAAAACTGTTCTTAAACCTAGTTCTTCTCTTAATTTTGTTAAATCACTCAACTCTTTTAAGTATTCTATCCTATCAAAATAGTGTACGTATTGACCCTTGTCAATTGAATTAAAAATATCTTTTGTAGTTAAACCTTTTTTTGCAGGTTGAAGAAAATCTCCTGAAATTACAAGATTTAAAGGGGTAATATCTTTATTTTTTTCATGAAATTCTTTTAAGATATTTTCATAAAGTGGAAATAAAAATGGATTATTTTCTCTTCCATCAAAAGAGTATCCAAGTTCTAGCGAATTTTCAATTTTTGTAAATTTAATGTATTTTTTCAAAGCTTTTACTGCTGCTGTTAATTCATCATCTGTTTCAAGTTTTGTTCTCCAAGCAATTAAAAATGCCCCAAGTTGAGCTTGTGTAACTTTATTTTCTAAAATTAATTCAATTGCATCTATTACTTCAGCTTCTTCTAAATCTCTATTTCCTTTAGGACCTGTTCCTACTGCTTTTATATATCTTTTAAAACTCATTTTAAACCTTATTTTGTATCTTTTAATTAGTATTTTTACAAGCATAATATACAATAGCTTAAATAAAACAATATGAAGGTTCGATGTGACTGTACAAAAAATTATTAGAAAAATAAGTTTTTTTAATAACTTAAGTGATGAACAAATTAACATTATTGCTTCCATTTCAACTGTATCCAAACAGCCTAATAAATCAATTTTATACTATGAAAGTGATATAAGTAAGAATTTGCTTTTTTTAGTTGAGGGTCTTATCAAAATTTATAAGGTTGATAAGTTTAATAATGAAATATTTTTATATCATATTTATAAAAATTCAATGATTAGTGAACTAACATCTACTTATAATAAAGAGATTTATTGTTTTTCTAATGCAGAATTTATTGAAGATTCAATTGTATTATCTATTAACTTTGAAAAATTCCAAGAATATTTTTTATCAAAAAATATTCTAACAATGGAATTATTAGAAATTTTACTAAACAAAACTCACCAATTACAATGTATTGTAAATAGAGAATTGGTTTTTGACGCAACTGCAAAAGTTGCTTTTATGTTAAGTCAAGATTTGGAAATGTTTAATAAACTAAAAAGACAAGAAGTCTCATTTATGCTTCATATTCAGCCAGAAACTTTATCAAGAGTTTTAAAAAGATTATCAAGAAATGAAATTATTCAAGTCGATTTAGGAACTGTAAAAATTACAAACAATGAAGCCTTAGTATCTATTTTTAGAGGAATTGGGATATGAAACCAAATACAATAAGCACAAAAATAAAATTAATTGGAATATTTTTCATAATATTAATGACAAGTATAATCATTACAACAATTTACTTGAATGAAAAAAATAAAAAAGATGCTCAAGTTATAAATATAGCTGGTAAGCAAAGAATGCTTACACAAAAAATATCTAAAAATATTTTTTATATATATCATAATAATAATCAATCATATAATGAATTAGATAATGCAACAATAGAATTTATGCATAATCTAAATTCTTTAAAAAATGGAAATGATCAATTAGGTATTTATAAAGCTCCAACAGATGGGATTGAAAAACAAATTTCAAAAGTTGAAATTTTATGGAATAATTTTTATTTATCTATAAATGAGTTTAAAAAAATACTTGATTCAAAAGATACAATAACTGAACAAAAATTTAAAAATTCGATTGATTCTATTTATACAATTAATACAATATTACTAAATGAAGTTGATATTTTAGTTTCAATGTATACCGCACATATGGAAGAAAAAAGTGATTATTTAAAAACCATTCAATATATTTTTGGATTAATAATTTTATTTTTAATGATGTATAGTTTTAATCAATTGAAAACAATGGAAGAAAATGTAAAAAAATTCTTTGAATTATCTAAAAAAATTGTTCAAAACCCAATAAATGAGCCACTTGAGCTAATTCAAATTGAAGCAGAAAAAGAGATTGTTGAAGCTACGGATACGATTAATTGCTTTATTGACAAGATAAATTCTGCAATGATTTATTCAGCTAATGCAGTTGAACAATCAAAAAATGCTTCAATAAAACTTGAAGAAATTACAGATGAATTTGATGTTATTATTAATGAACTAACAAACTCAGCAGAAATATCTGTACAGCTTAATAAAAGTGAAGATATAGTTATTCAGACTCAAGAAGAGCTAATTAGTTCTACAAAAAAATTACAAGAGCTTAAAAATGAGTTAGATAAATTATTAAACTCTTGTAAAATAAAATAAAATATTTTTTTACTTTTTTAATATTGACATATATCATTTTTTTCTCCTTGGGTTTAGACTAAAATTTTTCCATAGTTCTGGTATTTCAAAATAAGGAGAAAAAAATGGAACCAATCATGATTATTAGACCAGAAATTGCCCTTGACGATTTCTTGCCTATATTTTTATCTTCAGCTTTTGTTTTACTATTTGGACTGTTTTACGTAGCTATTTATACGCTAGTAAAAATGGAAAGATTAAAAAAAATATACATGCCTTTTGCATATATTTTTTGGGCTTTGCAAACATATTGTATGTACTATGTCGCAGACAAAATTCAAAGTAATGATTTTACTATTAAAGCATTAATGGTAACTATGGTGTGTTATTTAATTTTACCACATCTTTATTATTACTTAAATATTAGGTCTGAACAAAGATACGAACAATAAATTTTAGGAGGAACAAGTGTCAAAAAAAGTTGTTTCAGTATGGACGAGTATTCCTTTTTGGAGAAAATCAGCTGCGTGGGTAACTGGTTTTGCTGCAATACTATTAATTTGGTTAACATTCGATTCAATGGGTCAAATTAAAATGGGAACGGACGCTGATCTTAAAAATGGTATTACAAAAAGAGTACCAGGTCCTACAGTAATCAATTATAATATTGATTATAAAATGGATACAAGAAGAGGTCATGAGGTGCCAGTTATTGGTGAAAAAGAGAAATTTTTTGGTAGAGATGATTGGTCTGAACAAGAAGCTGCGGAACTTCTTCATTTAGGTAAATTAGGTTCACAAGCAAAAAACTGTATGAATTGTCATACATTACTTGGAAATGGTGCATATTATGCTCCAGATTTAACAAAAGCTTGGTTAGATCCAGCATGGGGACCAAACGGAGCATATTTAGGTATGACTAATTCTACTACGAAAGAAGAAGCTATGTCTAAATTTTTACAAAATCCGTCTCAATTCCCAACACATCAAAGAATGATGCCAAATCTTGGTATTACTGAAAAAGAAGCAATGGGTCTTGTAGCATTTTTAAAACATATGTCATCAATTGATACAAATGGTTTCCCAAGAAACTTCGCAAGAATGTCAACAGATGGTGTAACAGGAGCGATTCATGGCAAATAATTTAAAATTTGAATCTCAAAAATTAGCTATTAACTATTTCGTAGTTGCAGCTATTTTATTTGGTGCTCAATTAGTAATGGGTCTTATTGCTGCTACTCAGTTTTTATATCCAAGTTTTCTTTTTGAAATCTTCGATTTCTCTGTAGCTAGAATGGTACATATCAACGCTTTAGTTGTATGGATGTTATACGCAATGATTGGTTCTGTTTATTATTTATTACCAGATGAAACTGGAATAGAAACTGTAGGAATCAAACTTGGTAAATTAGGATTTTATGTTTTAACTGCTGCTGTTACAGTTGTTGTTTTAGTATTTATTTTAGTTCAAGTTGGACCTGCTAGTGAATCAACTATTTGGTTAATTAACGAAGGTAGAGAATATATTGAAGCTCCAAGATGGGCTGATATTGGTATTGTTGTTGTTGTTTTAGTATTTGTATTTAACCTTTTTGCAACTGCAATAAAAGGTAAACAAACAGGAATTGTAACAGTATTAATGGCTGACGTTCTTGCACTTGCTGGTCTATATCTTGCAGGTATGTTCTTTACAGATAATATTTCTATGGATCAATACTGGTGGTGGTGGGTAATTCACTTATGGGTTGAAGCAACTTGGGAAGTTTTTGTTGGTTGTTTATTATCTTATGGATTAATCAAAATCATTGGAGCTAGAAGAGAAGTTGTAGAAATGTGGCTATGGATTGAAGTTTCAATGTTATTTGGATCTGGTATCTTAGGTATGGGACATCACTACTTCTGGATTGGTACACCTGAGTACTGGTGGGAAATTGGAGCACTATTCTCAGCACTTGAGCCTGTTCCTTTAGTTGCTATGTTTGTTCATGTTGTTTATGACTGGGGAAAAGAAACAGGTATTAAAGAAGGTAGCGGTTCTGGTGAAAAAACCATGAACAATTCACCTGCTTTTGCTTGGTTTGTTACAAATGCATTTGGTAACTTCCTTGGTGCTGGTGTTTGGGGATTCTTCCACACATTACCACAAGTAAATATTTATACACACGGTACACAATTTACATCGGCGCACGGTCACTTGGCATTCTTTGGAGCATATGCAACTATTTTAATAGGTATGTTCTATATGGGAGTACAAGGTAAAAATAGTATTAAAGTAATGAAGGCTACATTTGAGTCTAAAATGGCAATCTTCCTTATCACATTTGGTGTATTAGGAATGACTGTTTCTTTAACTGTTGCTGGATATGGTCAAGTATTAGTTGAAAGAGCTCAATTAGGAGCAACTTGGGAAGGATTCTTCGTATCTCAAGATATGGTATGGTTTGTTCAAGGTCTTGGATGGAGATTAGCAACTGGTATTATGACATTTGTTGGATTTTTATACTTAGTTAAAGATTTATTAACTACTTCTAAAAGCCCTAGACACGAGAGATAAGGAGATAACATGTTTGAACCAATGACAGATTTGGTACCTAGTTTTTTTGCAATATTAAATCAAGGTCCATTAACATTAACTATTTTTCTTCATACTTTTATTGTACTTCCAATGTTCTGGATTTACAAACAAGAGAAAAAAAGATTAGAAGACGAACAAAAATAAAAATCAAGAGAAATTTTTCTCTTGATTAGAACAATTGTATAAATAGTAGAACTGCGTTCTAAGAGACTATTTATTGGTAGTAAGGTATGAAATTACATTAAAAAAAGGTAAGGAAAACATTATGAAAATTGGAAAAATTTTAAGTTTAACAGCGTGTTCGGTATTAGCAGGTTCTTTATATGCAGGAAGTTCAACAATGAACTTTGCAAATGTATATGAAAAAGAGTGTCAAGGATGTCATGGTCCAATTCACCAAGGTGGAGTTGGTTCTGATTTAAGACCTGATGCTTTAAAGAAAAAAGAAAGACATGTATTAAGAGATGATATCTTAAATGGTATTCCTAATACTGCAATGCCTCAATGGCAACATATGTTTAGTAAAGATGATGCTGATGGAATGGTTGACTGGTTAATGAACTGGAAAGATAACACTAACTTTAAATTAAATTTAGAAGAAATCAAAGGTACTTGGACAAAATTAGCTGATAGAGAAGAATTAGCTAAAAAATATCCAAATTCAGTTGACACTAAATCAGTTCTTGACATTACATTTGCAACAGAAAGAGATGCTTCTTTAGTTGACTTTATTGATAGTACAACTGGAAAAGTTTTATCTAGACATAAAGCTGGATTTGCCGTACACGTTACTGTTACAAATAAGAAAAATCCAAGATATGCATACTCAATTTCTAGATCTGGAAGATTAACAATGTTTGATATTGCAGCACCTGGTCAACCAGCGATTGCTTCAGTACAAGTTGGATTTGAATCAAGAGGATTAGCAGTTTCTCCTGACGGGAAATATGTAATTGCAGGAAACTACACACCAGGTGGAGCAGTTTTATGTGATGCTATGACTCTTGAGCCGTTAAAAGCTTATGATACATCTGCTGTTATCAATATGGATGGACAAATTGAAGCTTCAAGGGTTGCGTCATTAGCTGATACTCCTTATGGACCTTATTTTGCAATGGCATTAAAAGATGCAGGAAGAGTATATTTAATTGATTATTCTAAACCTGGATTCCCAATTGTTGGAGATGTTGCTAACATTGGAAAAGTTTTACATGATGCATTCTTAAATGAAGATGAAGGTAAAGATTTCGGAAGATACTACATGATTGCTTCTCAAGGAAGTGATGTTATGGGTATCGTAGACTTTAAAGAGAAAAATTTAGCTGCAAAAGTTTACACTGGTGAAAAATCTAAACCACATCCAGGTCAAGGATCTTCTTGGTTTAACAAAAAAATGGGTAAACAATTACACGCAACTGTTTCTATGAACATTGGTTCTGTTGTAATTTGGGATTCAAATTGGGAAATTGTTAAAAAAGTTCCAACTTCTGGTGGTGGATTATTCGTAGGAACTGCACATGATACTCCTTATATCTGGGCAGATACTGTAATTGGAAGTCCTGAAACTTATAATGAAGTTTACTTAATTAATAAAGAAACTTTAGAAGCAGATAAAATTGTAAAAGTTGGAAAAACTGAAGGTCAATTAATTGATGCTAAAACTAAAAAAGTTTTACAAACTTGGGATGCAACACAATATGAAACAATTACTTTCCCTGAATCTGATCCACAAATTGGAAAAGATAAAATTATCAAATATACAGATAAATTAGGTGAAAAAGTAAAAAATCCTGTTCAACCAAGATTATTACACGCTGAACCTGCAAATCATGGTAAATGGACTATGATTTCTGAGTGGACAACTGGAAGAATTGGTATTTATGAATCAGATAGTGGTAAATTTGTTAAATATATTAACAACTTAACTACTCCTACATTTACTTATTCTGTTGAACACAGACAAACTATTCCTGGTGCTTAATTAGGAAAAATTAAATACCCATCTTTAAAGATGGGTATTTTTATATTATGTATAAAATACTTTTAATTCTAATCTTACTTCTTTCAAATCTATTTTCAAACAATATTTCTTGGTATCATTCTTATGATAAAGCTTTAATAACAGCGCAAAAAGAGAAAAAGAATCTAATGCTTTTTATAGCATCAAGTAAAAATAATAATTCAAATGAGATTTTAAAGCAGTATTTTCTAAATCAAGATTACATAGAGGATATAAATAAAAAATTTATAAGCGTTTTAATAACAATTGAACACAAAACTTCATATCCAATAGAGTTGTTTTATACAACAAATTTTCCAAGTATATTTTTTGTATCGTATGAGGATGAGTCATATTTAACTCACCCTATTTATAAGTTTAATTCAAAAGAAGAGTTTTTAAATA
>JAIELU010000008.1 GCA_019752775.1 Campylobacterales bacterium
ATAGTAAAAATGCTGATGCAATAATTGCTATTATTGAAACAATCCATAATGTAATATTACTTGCAATAAAACATGAAATTAAAGTCAAAATTGACAACATTAAAAATAAAAGTGTAGATTTGTTTTTCAAAAAAACTCCTGTATAGAAAATTATATAATTCTAAATATTATATATTAAATATCCTCTTTAACAGATAAAGATAGAGAAGAAAGGAAATAGATTATATAAAAAATGCTTTTTAGTTACGAAAGTTTATGATATTTTATATGTATAGTTATAGAAGAGAATGATGATAAAGTGGAAGAAGTTCCACGTTACCACTATTTTTTAGGAGCAAATTTAAATAAAGCTGAACCCCAAGTTAATCCGCCACCAAAGGCGTCAAAAAGTATAGTATCTCCAGCTTTTATTTTACCCTCTTCAAAAGCATCATTCATTGCCATAGGAATTGAAGCAGCTGAAGTATTACCATATTTATGAACAGTTACAACAGTTTGCTCATCAGTGAATCCTAAAGCTTCACCTACTGCTTTTATGATTCTAAGGTTTGCTTGATGAGGAATAAAGTGTGTTATATCCTCATTTGAAAGATTATGTTTTTGCATCATTACTTTTACATCTGATGTTAATGTTTTAACAGCAAGCTTGAAAGTTTCATTTCCTTTCATTTTTATACATGCCATTTTATTCTCTAAAACTTCTTTTGAGCAAGGATGTTTACTTCCTCCTCCAGCTGTTTTAATTAAATCTTCATAATTACCATCACTTGAACAATTTACATCAATAATTGCTTCATCTTTGTTTGTTGTAGCTGAAATAATAGCCGCTCCAGCACCATCTCCAAAAATAAAACAAGTACTTCTATCTGTATAATCAAGAATAGAAGAATATGTTTCTGCACCAATAAGTAGTACATTTTTTTTCATTCCTGATTCAATAAATGCTTTTGCAATTGAAACAGCATATACAAATCCTGTACAAGCTGCACTAATATCAAATGCCATAACATTTGGAAGTCCAATTTTTGATGATATTAAACAAGCAGTTGATGGCATACATAAATAATCAGGTGTTACCGTAGCACAAATTATTAAATCAATCTCTTCTTTTGAAATTCCTGATCTATCAATCGCGACTTGCGCTGCACGTGCACCTAAATCAGATGAAGCTTCATTCTCTTCAGAAATTCTTCTTTCTTTAATACCAGTTCTTTTTGTAATCCATTCATCACTTGTATCAATGATTTTTTCAAAATCTGCATTTGTCATAATCTTTGAAGGAATATAAGCCCCAATAGATCTAAAAGCTGCATATGTCATTTACATATCCTTAAATTAAATATAGTGTTAATTAATTTCTTGATTATTACTATATTTTGCTAATCTTTGTTCAATTATAGTATCTAAATTTGAACTTGCTGCATTTATTGCTTGAAATATAGCATTTTGTATTGCTTTTGGATTTGATTTTCCATGGGCAATAATAACAGGAGCTTTAACACCTAATAAAGGAGCTCCTCCATATTCAGCATAATCAACTCTTACTTTTAAGTTTTTGAAAACTTTTCTCATAAGAACTGCACCAGCAATTGAAATTAATGATCTTTTTAAATTTTTCTTAATAATTTTTCCGATTGTATCTGCAACACCTTCGGCTGTTTTAAGTAAAATATTACCAACAAAACCATCACAAACAACAACATCCACTGTTCCTTTGAAGATATCACTACCTTCAACATTTCCAGCGAAATTAGGAATTTTTGCTAATAATTTATAAGCTTCTTTTGTAACTTCATTACCTTTGCTATCTTCTTCACCATTACTTAATAATCCAACAATTGGTTCATCAAGTCTTAAAACATATTGAGCATAAACTTGACCCATTACAGCAAACTCAAATAAGTTTTTTGCATCACTATCTACATTTGCCCCAACATCTAACACTAATGTATTTTGATTTTCACTTGTAGGCATTAATGTAGCAATTGCAGGTCTATTTACACCTTTTATTCTTCCAATTCGAAGAGTTGCAAGTGACATTGAAGCCCCTGAATGTCCAGCTGAAACAACTGCATCAGCATTTCCTTCACGAACCAGTTCTATAGCTTTATAAATTGTTGATTCTTTTCTTTTTAGTGCATCTGTAGCAGAATCACTCATACTAATTACATCATTTGTATCTAATATTTCAATTCTTGATAAAAAAATTTGTGGAATAAGAGGTAAAAGTTCATCTTTTTTACCGACCGCGATTGCAGAGAAGTTGTTGTTTTTTTTTTAGTGCTGCAACTAAGCCCTCAATTATAGGCTCAGGACCGAAGTCCCCACCCATAGCATCTATTGCAATTTTCAGCATTAGTTTTTGTATTCACCAGTAGTTGGATTAACCATATGAGGCATTTTCCATGTTCCATCTGTATCTTTTACAGGTTTTTTTAATGTTATTTTGTAATGAGTTCTTCTTTTTGCTGCTCTAGTGTGAGATACTCTTCTCTTAGGTACTGCCATTTTAATTCTCCTTAAAATTCTTTTTCAAAATTATCACCAAGTTGTGCACATTTGTCACATAGGTAATAGTCACTTTTTATACTATTTAATTCACTTTGAATTATTTCATCAAAATCAATTATACTGTCTTCAACTTCTATTACTAAATATTCACTTTCATCATTTTTGTAAATGCCATCACTTAATAATAAATGAAGCTCTTCATCAACTCCAATTTCTTCAGTTTCTCCACATCTACAACAATCAATATCAGTACTACCTTGTAATACTGCGTCAATTTTTACTAATGATTGCGATATTTTACAAAAAGTACCTTCAATTTTAACTGAATTGTGAACAATTTCCAATTCTTTGCTAACTTGCGGTACTTTTCTAAATTCAATTTTCATTATAAATTGTATTAATTAACTATAAATTAACAAATTTCTTTTTGAGCAAAGAAAAAATTGATTTCATTTGTTGCATTTTCTAATGAATCAGAACCATGAACTGCATTTGCATCAATTGATTCTGCAAAGTCTGCTCTAATTGTTCCAGCAGCAGCTTCTTTAGGATTAGTTGCACCCATTAATTCTCTGTTTATTGCCATTGCGTTAACACCTTCTAAAACTGTAACTACAACTGGTCCTGAGATCATGAATTCAACTAAATCTTTAAAGAAAGGTCTAGCAGCATGTACAGCATAAAAAGCTTCAGCTTCAGCTTGGCTTAATTGCATTTTTCTAGTTGCAGCAATTCTTAATCCAGCTGTTTCGAATCTATCTAAGATTTTTCCAACTACATTTTTTGCTACAGCGTCTGGTTTAATGATTGATAATGTTTGTTCCATTATTTATATTCCTCGATTTTTTTTAAGTCGCGGATTATACCTAAAAAATAAAAAAAAGGCAAGTAGTGAAAAACTACTCGCCTTTTTTACTATAAATTAATAGTAAATATTAATCTTCAACTACAGGAGAACCAACAGTTCCTCTGTCTTCTCTTTCAACAGCACTTGAACCAACTTCGTCCCATACAATACAACCTTCAGTTGGACATGCATCAGCACATGCAGGAGCATCATTATGACCTACACACTCAACACATTTATCTGAATATACATAATATGTATCTGCTCCAGTTGGGTTCTCATCATTATCAACAATTGCTTCTACTGGACACTCATCTAAACAAGCATCACAACTAATACAGATATCAGTAATTTTTACTGCCATAGTATATCTCCTAATTAAAATTTAGAAAACTCTATCACAGTAAATATAAAATTATCTTTAAAATATTTAGATTATCATTTTAAAATCTTCCATTGAGATTTTATGTAATAAATGAAGAGTCATTTATTACATAAAATCTTTATTAGATAAATTTTATCTTATGATAATATTTTTTACAAATTCATAAATTTAAGTAAACTCACAGTTTCTTTTTTGAATTATTGTTATATAATTCCACAATAAAAACAACAAATATAAAAGGAAATAAGATATGTTAGTAACAAGAAAAGCTCCAGATTTTACAGCAAAAGCTGTACTTGCAGATGGTCAAATAGTAGAGAATTTTAACTTGTATGAGAATATTGGAGAAAAAGGTGCCGTATTGTTTTTTTATCCATTAGACTTTACTTTTGTTTGCCCATCAGAAATTATTGCATTCTCAAAAAGAATTGAAGATTTTACTTCAAGAGGAGTATCAGTAATAGGATGTTCAGTAGATTCACAATTTTCACACTTTGCATGGAGAGAAACAGCAGTTGAAAATGGTGGAATAGGAAGAGTTAAATTTCCATTGGTAGCTGACCTTTCAAAATCAATCTCAAGAGATTATGATGTACTGTTTACAAATGAGCATGGAGAAGTTTGTCCAGCTGGTTGGGTAAAAGGTGATGAAGGTATGAAGGCTAATACAGCTGGTGTTGCTGAGTATTTAGCTAAAAACGAAGGTAAATTATAGGAAATAGGAATTATTATGGGAAAATATATAGAATTAAATCAAAATAATATAGAAGAAACAATCAAGGAAGGTGTTTCATTAGTTGACTTTTGGGCACCTTGTTGTGGACCTTGTAGAATGATTGCTCCTATTATTGATCAACTTGCCGTTGAGTTTGATGGAATTGTAAAAATTTGTAAAATAAATACAGAAGAAGAAACAGTAGTAATGAAACAATATCAAATAAGATCAATTCCTACTATTCTTTTTTTCAAAGATGGGAAAATCGTTGATCAATTAATCGGTTATAGTACAAAAGCTAAACTTGAAGAGAAAATAAACGCACATTTATAAAAAATATTATCTATGTGCAAAGAAATCCTTTGCATATAGATTTTTTAGTTTTTTATGACTTTACAGTCATTCCTAAGGCTTTTGCCACACCAGCTCCATAATCAGGATCTGCTTTTGTACAATTATCAATATGTCTTTGCTTAATAAAATCAGGCGCATCACCCATTGATCTTGCTGTATTTTCAAAAAGAACTTGTTGTTGTTCTTTACTCATAATATCAAATAACATTTTAACTTGTGTGAAGTTATCATCATCTTGTTCCCATCTATTTGCACCACCATCAATATCAAGTGTTGGTTCAGACTGTTCTTTTTGCTCTTGCCACTTTTCAAAAGAGTTTGGCTCATATCCAATTGTTGCACCTGCATTTCCATCAACTCTCATAGCTCCGTCTCTGTGGTAACTATTAACTGGACATTTTGGTGCATTTACTGGGATTAAATTATGATTAACTCCAAGTCTATATCTTTGAGCATCACCGTATGAGAAAAGTCTTCCTTGAAGCATTTTATCAGGTGAAAAACTAATTCCTGGAACTACACTTGCTGGATTAAACGCAGCTTGTTCTACATCTGCAAAGTAGTTTTCTGGATTTCTGTTTAATTCAAACTCTCCAACTTCAATAAGTGGATAATCTTTTTTCAACCAAACTCTTGTTAAGTCAAATGGATTAAATCTATAATGTTTTGCATCTTCTTCACTCATTATTTGTATAAACATTTTCCATTTTGGGAAATCGTCTTTTTCAATACTTTTAAATAAATCTTCTTGATGAGACTCTCTGTTTTTACCAACTAATTCTTGTGCTTCTTGGTCTGTTAGGTTTTTAATACCTTGTTGAGTAACAAAGTGGAATTTAACCCAATTTCTTTTATTTTCTGCATTAATAAAACTAAATGTATGACTTCCAAAACCATGCATATGTCTGTATGAATAAGGAATTCCTCTATCACTCATAGTAATAGTTACTTGGTGTAAAGCTTCTGGTAAATTTGTCCAAAAATCCCAGTTATTTGTGGCACTTCTCATATTTGTTTTTGGATCTCTTTTTACTGCATGATTTAAATCAGGGAATTTTAATGGATCTCTTAAGAAAAATACAGGAGTATTATTTCCAACTAAATCCCAGTTACCCTCTTCTGTATAAAATTTAAGAGCAAAACCTCTAATATCTCTCTCAGCATCAGCAGCTCCTCTCTCCCCTGCAACAGTAGAAAATCTTGCAAACATTTCTGTTTTTTTACCTATTGTTGAGAATATTTTTGCTTTAGTATATTTTGTTATATCGTGAGTTACTGTAAATGTTCCAAATGCACCCGAACCTTTTGCATGCATTCTTCTTTCAGGAATAACTTCTCTATCAAAATGTGCCATTTTTTCTAGATACCAAACATCTTGAAGTAACATTGGACCTTTTGGACCAGCTGTCATAGAATTATTATTATCAGCAACTGGTGCTCCAAATACGGTTGTAAGTTTCTCTTTCATTTTTTTCTCCTTTATACATTTACATATTCACAGGTTAATAAAACTATAGAATATATACCATTATTATAGCAGACTTAATTATTTTGTATCACCTTATTTTTTCCATTTTCTTTTGCCACATATAAGGCTTCATCTGCTCTTTTTATAGTATCATTAATTTGTTCATTGTTTTTATATAGTGTTCCTCCCAAACTACAAGTAATTGAAGGAAGTGTATCTTTTTTTGATGCTTCAATAGTTTTTCTTATATTTTCAAGTGCAATTGTAAGTCCATTTTCTGAAGAAACTTTTAATATCATAATAAATTCTTCACCACCCCAACGAATTAATATGTCATCATTTCTTGAAGATTTATTTATAATTAATACAAGATTTATCAAAATTTCATCACCAATATTATGACCATACGAATCATTTATATTTTTAAAATTATCTATATCAATCATTGCTAAACCAAAATACATATCTTCACTTTTAAAAGTTTCAATTAGTCTTTGATAATTGTTTTCAAAGAACTCTCGATTATAAGCATTTGTTAATTTATCTCTTAATATTTTTTCTTCTAATTTCATATTTTCAAGCATAGTTTCACTAATATCAGTAAAGCTAACTATATAAATGGAATCTTCAAATTTATTAATTGATACTGAAAAGGCATGAGTTGAGCTACTATTTCCCCTAATTGCAACAACTCTTCTTCTATGACTCAGTGTTTGGATTATGTTAACCCAATTTTCACCTTCTTTTACTAGAGATAGATTAAAGAATTTTTCATCTTCAAGGAACAAATCACTGATGCATTTGTGATTTATTTTATAATCTTCAATATTTTTGAATCCTAAAAATTGGAAAAATTTTTTATTTGCAAATTCAATATTTTCCCCAGTTGTCAAAATTACCATATTATCCTGAGTATCTATAAATTTATAAAGTTTATCATAAGCAACTTTTTGCGCTGTTATATCACTAATTACACCTTCAAAATAAGAGTGATGTTCATCATTTATTAATTGGATATTATTATTTATCCAAATAATTCTTCCATCTTTTGAAATAATTCTATATTCTAAATCAATATTCAAAGTATTATTTTTAAGCATTAGATTTATATTCTTACGAATCATTGCTAAGTCATTTATATGAATAATACTTGAAAAAGATACAACACGATTAAATCTTATTTCATCAATTTTATATCCTGTAATTGTTTCTATTGCATTATTTACATAAAGCATTGTAAAATTATCATCTATTTTACATCTATAAATCATATCTGGAATATGAGAAACTAAAGATTCAAATTGTTCTTTAGTTTTCTTAATTTTTAATTGGTAAAGTTTAATACTCGTAATATTATGAACAGTTCCCAATGATTGAACAACTTCCCCATATTCATCAAAAGTGTGTCTACACTCTTCTTCTACATATTTTATTTCACCATGTTTAGTAATAATTCTATGTTCCACTTGATAGTTTGTTTTATCTCTTATTGAATCTGCATATGCTTTAGTTACTTTTTCTATATCTTCAGGATGAGTATATTTTATAAAATTTTCATAACTAGCTTCAAATTCTTTTGGTTCAAATCCAAAGATATGATAAACTTCATCACTCCACCTAAGCTTTTTTTGTATAACATCAAATTCCCAATACCCAAGTTGAGCAATTTTTTGTACTTCTTTTAGTACTTTTTCTTTTTTGAAAAGTTGTGTTTTTGTTCTATCTATTCTATAAAAGAAATAAATTACAAAAAGAGTTAAAAATATTAAAATAGCTAAAAATAAAAGATATTGCACTATAAAATCATGTAAATCATTATGTATATTTAAAATTATAATATATGCAACAGTTTGATTTGAAACAACATTTTTAATTGGTAAATATGTAGTTACGTAATAATTATTCTTATAAAAACTATAAAAATTAAAAATCTCTCCTGACTTGAGATTATTTTTAGCTTGCGTGGGATTTTTTTCAAAATATTCTTTTATAATAGTTCTCATAATTTCATTTTCATCTTTTGAAATACTTTTTTCATGATAAAAATCATCATTAATTGAACATTGGACATAATTATCTTTTTCTTCTTCAAATACTGTATTATCAACAACAGATTTTTTTATGATAAATGATAATTCACTTGAAAGTTCTTTTTTTAAATCATTCATAATTGATTCCATTGAAACAGAAGTTTCAACACTTCCTAGATATTTATCTTTGTATATTAATGGATAAACAAATCTATAACCATTATAAATTCTACCTTCTTCAAAACCACTAATAGGTTTTTGATATTCATTTACAAAAGCAACTGTATGTCTTACTTCTGTTAAATTATCTCCATATTTTGTTGGTCTATGAAATCTTAAAAAACTATCGTTGTTTTTTAAATGAAAGTGGAGTTGTTTGAGTTTATAATCTTCCATATTGTTATACATATCAATAAGATGTTCATATAGATTTTTTCTTATTGTTTCTTGTTCCTCAATTGATGATATATAAACATTTTCTAAAATACTTTTTGTTTCTTTAGTATTTAATTTATTGAAATAGATGATATTTGAATAAATTTTATATGCTTCAATTATAGTATTGTAAGTAACTTCAATGATTTTTTTTTCTGCATCTAAATGCTCTTTTTTTCTATTTTCAATAAGTGTGAAAATTATATATGTAAAAAATAAACTGATGAAGAAAAAAGAGAGTATAAAAATGAGCTTTTTTTTCAAAATGAAAATCCTATAAAAATAATACATACAGCTATATCTAGATGTACTTGATAAGAACTATTTATATTTATAGATAATTAGTTCTTGATTTTTTGATTAATTATCTTTAAAATTTCCAATAATCTCTTTTGCTTTTTGTAAAGCAACATCACTTGAGTTTTTATCAAAAGTTAAAGCAATAGCCATCCTTCTTCCCACATGACTTTGAGGTTTCCCAAATACTCTAATAATTGAATCTTTTGTAAATGAAGAGTCATAAATATCAATAGTTGGATTGAAACTATCACCACTTGCTTTATAAGCAGCACTTGCTCCTGCTCCATAAGTTACATATTCAATTGGAAGTCCTAAAACTGCTCTTACATGAAGTGCAAATTCACTAGCACTTTGAGTAATCATAGTAACCATTCCAGTATCGTGTGGTCTTGGACTTACTTCTGAAAAATAAACATCATCCCCTTTTACAAATAGTTCAACTCCAAAAATCCCTCGACCACCTAATCCATCAGTGATTTTTTTAGCAATTTCTTGAGATTTTGCAATTGCAACTTCACTCATATTCATTGGTTGCCATGAAAAAATATAGTCACCATCTTGTTGAATATGTCCTATTGGTTCACAAAATACTGTATCAATACCGTTTCTAATAGTTAGCATTGTAATTTCATAGTCAAATCTAATAAACTCTTCAACTATTAATTCGCTAGCATCACCTCTAGCTTCTTTTGCTAATTCCCAAGATTTCTCTAAATCAGCCTCACTTCTTGCAACACTTTGTCCATGACCAGAAGAACTCATAACTGGTTTTATAACACAAGGAAAACCGATATTTAAAGCAGCTTTTTGTAAAGCTTCAAATGTTGTAACAAATTCAAATTTACTAGTTGGAAGTTTTAAATCAACTGCTGCAAACTCTCTAATGTTTTTTCTGTTCATGGTTTTATTAACAGCATCTGCATTTGGAATTACATGAAATCCCTCTTTCTCTGCCTCAAAAAGTGCTTGAATATTAATAGCTTCAACTTCAGGTAAAATGTAAGTTGGTTTTTCTCTTCTTATTACATCAAGAATCTCATTTTTGTTTTTCATATTGATTGTATATGATTTATTTGCTACCAGTTGAGCTGGTGCGTTGTTATAACTATCAACAGCAATTGTTTCAATTCCTAATCTTTGAGCTTCGATTATAACTTCTTTACCAAGTTCACCGCTTCCAAGAAGCATAATTTTTATTGAGTCAGATTTTAAAGGCGCAGGGAATTTCATATTTATTATCCTTAATTATTGATTTTATTAAATTGTTGTTACAAAAACTTTTTTAACAGCACCTTTGAAATAAATAGTGTCATTTTTTCTTGAAAGTGTTAATTGTTCACCACTTTTTGGGTAAACAAAAGTATAATCTTCCACGAGTTTTAATTGATTTGCTCTTAAAAAACAAGCAGCCATTCCAGTTCCGCAAGCAAGGGTTTCACCTTCAACACCTCTTTCATAGGTTCTAACTTTTATAATACCATTTTCTATTTTTGCAAAATTTACATTTGCATTATGTTCATATCTCATTTTTGCACATAAATCATGGTTGTAAAGTTCTAAATCATCTACAATGGTTACTAAATGTGGAACCCCAGTATCAACTAAATACCAAGTGAATCCATCTTGAACAAACTCTTCTTTAATTACTTTTGGTTGAGTTAATTGCGTTTCAACTATGTCATTTTCAACAAGTGATTTTATTAAACCAGCACCTGTTAAAAATTGCATTTCATTAGATGCTACTAAATTATTAGTAAAGGCATAATGTGAAACTGCTCTTGTAGCATTTCCGCACATAGCTGCATGGCTTCCATCACTATTGTAAAATTCCCATTTAAAATCAGCTTCAT
>JAIELU010000012.1 GCA_019752775.1 Campylobacterales bacterium
TGTTTAAAACCATTTGTATTTATGTTTGCTAAGTTATTACTGATTTGATCCAATCTATTAAATTGATTTATCATTGATGCAGCAAGAGGATAAGTACCTTGATTCATAAAACCACTCCTTTAATTATTATTGATTTGAAAATTCAGCAATTAATTTATCTAAATCATCACCTATTAAGTCATCTGTATCATCACCATGAATATGTCGAGCAACGGCAACATCTTTTGTTGTACTATTATCTTCAAATAAATTATTTAAATAAAGAGATAATTTTCTTATCACAGACATTACTCTTTCAATCTTTTGTCTATTAATATCATTAAATTGCATTAATTCCATTGCTTGAAAAATTTCTGTATCTCCAGAATTTATTAATTTATGTAAATCTTTTAAAGAATTTGTTACTTTATTTGCATTTATCAAATGTTCATCAAATACTTTAATATTTGGAAATTTATTATTTAAAGAAATAAGTAAATCTGATTGTGCTTTTGTAAAAACTTCAAAATCTTTTATATAACTTCTAACTTCATTATTATTATCAAGAGTTAGACTTAATACATCAAATATTTGAGAAACTTTCTCTTCTGAATCATTTGCAACTTGACTTAATTGATTAACAACCTTAGTATCTTTTTCAGCTGGCAATGGGAAAATCCCCTCATTTATTTTAGAAGAAGTCCAATCTTGAACTATTTCATCTTCACTTCTAGTATCTTTTTTTTCAACTATTTCAATATTATTCTTTGTATTTTCAAATGCACTTAAATCAAAAGGTATCTCTTCTTCATCTAAAATTGAATCTTTTGTATTAGCACTTTCATTTACACTTTCTATTTCACTTAATAATTTTTCAATATCACTATTGCTAACACTACTTATGTTAGATTTTAAACTATTTTTATCTTCTATCTCATCTATCTTTATTTCTTCTGTCTCGAATTTAATATCTTCTTTTAATTCTTCAGTTTGAGATAATAGTTCCTCAATTTCTTGAGTATTGACTTTCACATTTTCTGTAATCTCTTCAGAACTGACATCATCTTCAATATCAAGACCATTCATTAAAGCTTCAATTTCTTCTTGGCTCATACTCATGATAATACCTTATATTATTTTTTCAATACCCCATCAAGCTTTTCTTTTAAAACTTCAGCATTAAAAGGCTTAACTATATAATTATTGACACCGGCTTTTAGTGCAATAATAACTTCACCTTTTCCACCTTCGGTTGTAATCATGATTATAGGTGTTTTTTGATGTATACCTTCGCTTCGAACTTTTTTAACAAGTTCTAAACCATTCATATTAGGCATATTCCAATCTGTCAATATAACATCATAACGACTTTCACTAAGTAATTTCCAAGCTTTAACACCATCTTCAGCTTCATCAAAACTATCTTTAGTAAATCCTAATTGCATAACTACATTTCCAATGATTCTTCTCATCGTAGAGCTATCATCAACTATTAGAATTCTCATTAACTATCCCTTTGTTTTATAAATATTTTCAATTATACTGCATTATATATAATTTGTTTTAAATTTATACTTAATGTATACAAAAAATAACTCATCAAATTTATCTATATTTAATTATTCTTAAAATATAATAAATATATGTAATTTTAAAGGATATACCGTGATTAGAGGACTCTACACAGCAGCAACAGGTATGAACTCAATGCAACATCAAATTGATGTAACATCTAATAATATAGCCAATGTTAATACAACAGGATTTAAGCAAGATAGAGCTGAATTTCAAGATTTAATGTATGAATCACTAAATTATACAGCAGGACAAACAACTCAAACAACTATAAATCCCACAGGAATAGATGTTGGATTAGGAGTTAGAGTTTCAGGAGTTCAAAAAAACTTTTCCGAAGGTGATTTAAAATTAACATCAAATACACTAGATTTAGCAATTAAAGGTAAAGGTTTTTTCCAAATAACTCTTCCTAGTGGAGAAACTACTTACTCAAGAAATGGTGCTTTTAAACTAAATGAAGAAGGTGCTATTGTGAATGGAAGTGGTTATGCTCTTACTCCTGAGATTGTTGTTCCAGATAATGTAACAAAACTTACAATTGGAACAGATGGAATTGTAACAGCAACAGACCCTCAAACAGGTGATATTGTTAATTTAGGACAAATTACGCTTGCGGATTTTATAAATCCAGCTGGTCTTACACCATTAGGAGATTCATTATTTATGAAAAGTGCCGCATCTGGTGATGTTTTAGAAGGTAATCCAACAGAAGAACAATTTGGAGCAATTCAACAAGGAATGATTGAATTATCTAATGTAAAATTAGTTAATGAAATGGTTGATTTAATTACTGCACAAAGAGCATATGAAGCGAATTCAAAAGCAATTACAACAACAGATAGTATGCTAGATACTGTTAATAGACTAAAAAATTAAGTAAATAAATAAGATTTATGAAATTAGAAGAATTAAAAAAACTTCGTGAAGAAAAAATTTTAGCACATAAAAAAAAGAAAAGAGAATATTATTTAAATAAAAAAGAAGTAAAAAAAATTTATGACTACGATGAAGAGCTTAATAATGAAAACTTTGCATCTAAAATAAAAGAAATTATAAAAGCCCAAAAAAATTATTTAGATAATAGAAAAGATATAATAATATCAAAATTAAATGACTATAAAAATAAGAAAAAAGAATATTATGAGCTAAATAAAGAAAAAAGGCTTGAATATGATAAAGAATATAGGGAAAAGAAAAAAGAAGAACTTAAAGAGTATAGAAAAGAGTATTATAAAAAGTTAAAAAAAAATAAAAGTTTAAAAGAGTAAATAATGGCAGATGATTATAAACAAGTAAATCCTGATGATATAAATTATACTACAAATACTTATGGTAGTTCAAATGATAATGAAGATAATTCAGAAGAAGAGGTTGAAGAAAATAAAGATGAACCTCTAGTTGAAGTAAAAGAAGAATTTGTTAAACCTAAAAAAAATCTTCTTCATAAAATATTATTTGGTATTGTTGCTTTTTTACTTTTACTTTTAATTATTGGAGTTGTTCTATATTTTACTGGTTTTTTCGATCCTAAAGAAATAAAAAAAGTCGAAATCGCAGTTGTTGAGCAAACTGTTGAAAAAGTTGAAGCACCTGAAAATAATTATAAATTTGATATCAAAGATATTAATTCAAAAAAATTAAACGAACAATTAGCTGCGTTAACAAGTAAAAATTTAAATGACGAAAAGATTGAAGAATTAGAAAAGAAAGATAATGAAAAAAGATTAATTGATGAGCAAAAAAGAAAAGAAGATGAATTATTAAAAAAACAAGAAGATGAATTACTAAATCAGAGAACGCAATTAGAACAAAAGAAATTGGAATTAGAAAGAGAAAAAATTCACCTTGAAACTATGAAACAACAAGCTTTACAATTAAAAGAAGAATTACATATTGAGAATCATGACAAAAGTACAGAAACAATATCTGCTTTAGATTCAGAAAAACAAAAAGTTATTGAAACAATAAATAACACTATTCCTAAAAAAGCATTAGAAGAAAAAAAGGAAGGAATAATAAATAAGACTGAAAATGATAAAGATAATAATGGTTTTTTATTATTTATAAATGTTGCAAAAATAAAAGATGTTTTGTACAAAAAATATCTTGATAAGATTGTTGCTATAAATCCAAATATAAAACTCTGTAGAGATGATAAAAATAGAATAGAAATATATTATGGTCCATTTGATAATAGTGAGGACAGAAGTAAATTATTAAATAAATTACTTGAAAATAAATATAATGAAGCATATGAATTAGAGTTTACACAAGAAGAGTTTGATAAAAGATGTAACTATTAATTTTAAGAATTTTCCAAAATAATTAGTGAATCTTTTACTTGAATTTTTTTATTATTAATATCTATATTTAAAACATATTTATCAAAAATATGGGGTATTAAAAATACTTTTGGATAACCTTTTTCAATAAGTTCATCTGTAGTTTGAATTTCTAAATAATCATTTAAAGGATATCTTTGTATCTCTTTAACTTTTCCTAATAATAAGTCATTTTCATAAACATTGCAAGAAATTAAATCAAACCAAAAAAATTCATTCTTTTTTAATTTACAGTTCTCTTTTGTTTTCTCAATAGTAGAATAAAGTTCTTGATTAGTTAGTATTTTAGAAGTTTCGAGATCATCAAAATTTTCAAATTTTATTAGTTCTCGAGATGAATTGTATTCAGCTACTTTTAGTTCTAATTTTTTATTAGTTTTAAAAACAGCACCTTTTTTAAACTGTTCAGGAAAATCTGTATCCATAAAAAGCCGTAAATGACCTTGTAATCCAACAGCTTTCCCTAACTTAGCTACAAATATTTCATCATTATTCATAGACAACTATTTCACCACTACTTGTATTTTATAAGAAACACCATCTTTTGCTTTACAACCATTTGCCATAGTTTTTAAAGCATTAATCATATTCCCATTTTTACCAATAAGTTTACCAATATCAACACTGTTTACACTAATAACAATTTCAGCGAAATTATCATCAATTAATTCTTTTGTAATACTAACATCCTCAGGTACACTTACAATTAGTTTTGCATAGTTTTCTATAAATTTAATTATCATATTATTTTCTGTATTAATTATTTAGAAGCTAATTTTTTAACTTTTTCTGATGGTTTAGCACCAACACTTAGCCAATAGTTATATCTTTCTTCATCAATTTTTAATACTTTTGGCTCAACAACTGGGTTGAAATAACCAATAGATTCAATCCAACCTGAATCTCTTCTTTTTCTTGAATCTGTTACAACGATTCTATAAAATGGTTTTTTGTTTCTTCCCATTCTTGTTAATCTAATTACTGTCATGTTTTCTTTCCTTTTTTTTGATTATAGTATTGAATTCTGAACTCCAAAACAAAAGTTAAAAGTTCACAGCTCAACACTATTTATTTTTTTATCTAGGGATTTTAGGCATCCCATTTGGTCCCATTTGAGACAACATATTTTGTAAACCTTTCATTCCACCTTTAGAAGAAAGTTGTTTTGCCATTTTCGAAGCATTTTTAAATTGCTTTAAAATTTTATTAATTTGAACTTCAGAAAGTCCTGAACCAACAGAAATTCTCTTTTTTCTACTAGGATTCATTAAATCAGGATTCTCTCTTTCTTTTAAAGTCATAGAACCAATAAGTGCTTTAATTCTTTTAATTTCACTAGAGTTTTCAAAATCCATATCTTTTAGTGGTCCAGCAACCTGAGAAAGACCTGGAATCATTCCAATAATCGATTTCATAGAACCTAATTTACTCATCATTGAGAGTTGGTCTAAAAAGTCATTAAAATTAAATTCACCTTTTTTAATCTTTTTACTAACTTCTTTTGCTTTTTTCTCATCAATAATGGCAGATGTTCTTTCCGCTAATCCCTCAATGTCTCCAAGACCTAATAATCTTGAAACAATTCTATCAGGAATAAATACTTCTAAATCTGGCATTTTTTCACCAGTTCCTATAAATCTTAAAGGAACTTCTACTTGATTAGCAATTGAAAGGGCAACTCCACCTTTTGTATCACCATCATATTTTGATAAAATTACACCGTCAATTCCAATTTTTTCTTTAAAAGTTGTTGCTGTTTTTGTAGCATCATGTCCAGTTAGTGCATCTGCAACATAAAAAATTTCACTAGGATTTATAGCATCTTTTACATTTTTTAGTTGAAGCATTAACTCTTCATCAATTGCAAGTCGTCCAGCTGTATCTATTAATAAAACATCATAATGTTCTTTAATAGCTTTTGCTTTTGCGGCAAGTGCAATTTTAATTGGATCTTTTTCATTATCATCAAAATAAATATCAACTTCAATTTGAGCTGCAATTTGTTTTAATTGTTCAACTGCTGCAAGTCTTTGTAAGTCACAAGCTGCAACTAAAACTTTTTTCTTTCTAGTTTTTAAATAATTTGCTAATTTACCAGTTGTAGTTGTTTTTCCAGAACCTTGAAGTCCAGTCATTAAAATTGTAGTTGGAGGAGTATTTGAAAAAACAAAACCTTGATTTCCTGGAACTGTTAAAAGTGTTGTTAATTCACTTTTTAAAGCTCGTAAAAAAGAATCTTGTCCAATTCCTGAATTTTTTGTTTGTAGTTCAATAGCGGCTATTAATTCTTTTGTAGTTTTATGATGAACATCAGCTTTTAGTAAAGCTTTTTTTAGTTCTGCTGTTGCTTTTGTTAAAGCTGCAACATCATCTTGATGTCTTATTTTGTTAACTGCATTTCGAATTGAGCCGGTTATTGAATCAAACAAAGTAAATCTCCACAATTTTTAAATTGTGGTATTATACTCTAGAAATTCTTTATTTAAGATTAAAAAACTATATGATTTTAAGGTAATATTTATATTTTAATTTTCCTTAAATCAGCATTTATAGGGATTTGTATTTAAATAAACCTTAATTATGAATTAAAGTCATACACTCTAAATTCTTTTGGTTCAGGTGATTCAAAAATATAATTAAAAATTTTAGTAACTTTAGAATGTAATAAAACTCTATTTATATTTGAAGCTGTTCTTCCATAAATAGCATCACCAATTATTGGTAATCCCACAGAATTTAGATGAACTCTAATTTGATGAGTTCTTCCTGATTCTATAACTATTTTAATTTTTGATTTATTTCCCTCAACTAATACTGGATAAACTGTACTTTTTGCAGGTTTTCCTCTTTTTAAATCGATTTTAGATTTTGCCATTCCTCTATCTTTTGTTGTTAGAATTGGTTTATCAATTTCTATTTCATCAACAACTTTTCCCTCAACAATAGCCACATACTCTTTATATACTCTATTTTGTGCAAATTCTGTAATTGCTTTTTTTTGAAATTCTTCATTTTTTGCAAACATCATTACACCACTTGTTTCTTTATCAAGTCTATTTAATAAAATTGCTTTTTCATATTTTTTTGCAACATCATCAGCAGTTAAAAATGCTGGTTTATCAACAACTAAAATATCCTTATCTTCAAATATTACTCTAATTTTTCCAATTTCTTTAATATTAAATTTAGTATCACTTCTAATTTCACCTCGTGCAATTAAAACTTTTTGTTCACCAACTTTTACAACACCTCTGTCAATTAACTCTTTTGCTTTAGAATTTGATATGTTTTCTTGTAGTGCTAATAGTTTATATGCTTTATCATAAGTTACAGCCATCTGTTTATTTCCTTTATTATAGGTTCTATTGAACCTGCTTTTGTTAGAATTGGTTTCTCTAAATTTTCTATATTATTTAGATATTCACCTAATTCATCATTTTGAATTAAATAGTAATTTTTTATACAATCAAAAAGAGATTTTTGATTAAATATATTTTTACCACTAATAATCTTGCAATTAAAAAAAGCTGGTTCAATCGGGTTATGTCCGCCTATTTTTTCAAATGCACCACCTAGAATAACTACATCTGATATTGCATAAATATCATTTAGTATTCCCATCTTATCAACCAATATTATATCAGATTTAAAATCTTCTTTTATCGAATATCTCTGATATGAAATATCTTTATCTTTGACAAACTCTTTAATAAGTAAATCAACTTTTTCAAATCTTTCTGGATGTCTTGGAACTATTATTAATTTACCTTGCTCTTTTTTGTAAGCATTTAAAATTAGTTTTTCCTCATTTTCATGAGTACTTGCAGCTGTTATTACAACTTGAGTTGGTTTTTCTAACTCGAAATTTATTTTTGGTAACTGTGCTAATTTTATATTTCCAATAACTTCAACATTAGAAGCACCCAATTCTTCTAATCTTTGTTTATCAACTTCGCTTTGTGCAAAAACTTTATCAATATTTTTGAATATTCTTTTATAAAAAAAAGAAAATCTTTTGTATGATTTATAAGATTTATCTGAAATTCTTGCATTAATTAATAAAGTTTTCGCACCTTTTTTCTTTGCTAATAAAAAAAGTAGATACCAAAGTTCAGCTTCCATAACAACTAAAACTTTTTGTTTAGTTATCCAAAACGGTAAAAATATTTCAAAAGGTAAATATCTAACATTTGAAGATATTTTTTTTGCTTCTTCAAATCCTGTATTTGTAATAACAGAAATATTTGCATTTTTTAAATAATTCTCAATTAAAGGTTTAATAGCTTTTGTTTCACCCATTGAACATGAATGAAACCAAACGCCATTTTTTTTAAATGGAATATTATCTTTTAAAAAAAATTTTGCTGGAATTGCCTGTTTATACTTAGAGTTTCTTGACTTAAATATCAAATAAGGAATTGCTAGTATATAAATAAAACTTAGTAATAAGTAATAAAATATACTAAAAAGGCTCAAAATTAAGCCTCTTCTATTTCATCTTCTTTATAAAGGATTCTTCCACAATGTGGACAATTAACAATCTCTTCTGCTTTAATAACCTCAGCATAAGTTTTATCATTAATTTTCATATAACATCCATAACATGCTTGTTTTTTTACAGGTACAACAGCTGAGTCTTTTGCCCATCTTTTGATTTTTTCATAAAAAGTTAAAATTTTATTATCAAATTTTTCTAATAATTCACTTCTATCTTGATATACAACATTTCTTTCTTTACTTATTTCTTCGATTGCATTATCAACTGCAACTTGAATTTCTTTAATATCTTCTTCTTCAACAGCTAATTTTTCTTGTAACTCTTTTAAAGTTAACTCTTTATTTTTAGTAATATTATCTAATCTTTCGATTTCTTCATTTGCAAATGAGATTTGTTCTTTTGCAATTTCTTCTTCTAATTGTAAAGCTTTTAGTTCTTTTTCGTTACTAATATCTTTATTTTTTTTAGCGATATTTTCTAACTTAGTTTTTAATTCTGCTAAGTGAATATTATTTTTTGTTCTTTTTGATTTTACATCATCTATTTCTAAATAAATAGAATTAATTGATGCTTTGATTGATGCTGCTGTTTCAACAAATGTTGCTAACTTTGCTTTTTCATTCTCAATCTTTGGCTCAAACATACTAATTGCTGTATCAAATTTTGATAATTTGATTAAATCCTCTAAATACTTATTCAACCGTTTCTCCTTCTATAAAAAACTCAAATGGATTTTTTGAAGCAGTTATTATAGCTTTTAATTTATTTATTTTCAAATATTCTGAAAGAAGTCCCTCTAACAAGGTGCTAAAGTATCTTTCACTCTCATAGTGTCTTATGTCAATAAGTGAAATACCTCTAGCTTTTGCCTCCATTGCATCATGATATTTTATATCACCTGTTAGAAAACAATCTGCATTTAATTCATCAATTAGTGACATTCCTGAGCCTGTAACGATTCCTATTTTTTTAATAAAATCATTACATCTAACTGTTTTTGTAGTTTTTAATCCTAACTTTGAAGATACATATTTTACTAAGTCATCAAAATTCATATTAACATCACAATAAGATATAAACTCTTTTGAATTTTCTATTTTAAAGCCTAAAATCTCTTCACTAACATATTTGTTTAAATGAGTTTTATCAATATTTGTATGCATTGATATTAATGAAATATCTTTTTTAATTAATTCTTTTAATAATTTTGTACTATAGGTATCAAAATTTACTTTTTTTAAACCTGAAAAAATTAAAGGATGGTGAGTAATTATTAATGAATTTTTTTCAACTTTTGATAGTAGTTCTTCATCTAAATCAATACTAATATAAATATTGTTTATCTCATCTTCAGAAGAACCTACAAGAAGTCCAGCATTATCCCATTTTTCTTGAAGTTCAAATGGTGATATTTCATTTAAAACATCGTAGATTTCTTGTAGTTTCAAAGTAAACTCCTAAACAAATAATTCAGGATGTTTTACTTTTAACTCTTCTAATGCTTTTAAAGAAGCAGGACTTCCAATTCTTGCTAATCTAGCAGGCTCTTGCTCTTTGTAAAGCATAGCGCAGCCTTGAGCTAATTCTCGCACTTTTAAAATGTAATTTTGTCGCTCTGTTACTGAAATTGCTTTTCTTGCATCTAAAGTATTAAAAGCATGTGATGCAATCATACATTGATCATATGCTGGAAGTGGAAGAGCTGCATTTAAACATGATTTACACTCATTAAAAGCATCATCAAAATGTTTAAATAACATATCAGTATTTGCTACTTCAAAGTTGTAAGTAGAAAACTCAAATTCACTCTCTTTATGAACATCTCCATAAGTTGTTTTACCAAATTTATTTTCATTCCATACAATGTCATAAACAGAATCAACACCTTGAAGATAGATAGCAAGTCTTTCTGTTCCATATGTAATTTCAACAGCAACAGGATCACAAGGAAGTCCTCCTACTTGTTGAAAATACGTAAATTGAGTAACTTCCATACCATCAAGCCAAACTTCCCATCCAAGTCCCCAAGCTCCAAGAGTTGGAGATTCCCAATTATCCTCAACAAATCTTATATCATGTCTTGAAACATCTAATCCTAAGAATTCTAAAGATTGTAAATATAAATCTTGAATATTGTCAGGACTTGGTTTGATTAATACTTGAAATTGGTAATAAGCACCCAATCTATTCGGATTTTCACCATATCTTCCATCAGTTGGTCTTCTGCTTGGTGCAACATAAGCTGTACTCCAAGGAGTTGAATCTAAACTTCTTAAAAGTGTAGCTGGATGAAATGTCCCTGCCCCTGCTGGAATATCGTAAGGTTGAACTATATTGCAACCTTGTTTTGCCCAAAATTCTTGTAATTTCAATAGAATTTGTGAAAATGTAACCATTTAT
>JAIELU010000152.1 GCA_019752775.1 Campylobacterales bacterium
AGAGCTAAATTCCCAAATCCGAAAGGTATCTTATTATCAGGAATGTTTGTAAAAGCAACCATTCAAGGTGCAATTGATACTAAAGCATTTTTACTACCACAACAAGCCGTTCTTAGAGATTCAAAAGCAAATCCTATAATCACTCTTGTAAAAGATGATAATACCACTATAAAACAGATGATTACGACACAAAGAGCTATTGGAAATAAGTGGCTTGTAACAAGTGGAATTAATAATAATGATAAAATAATCATAGAGGGTTTAAATAAAATCAATGAAAAAAGTCATGTAACTCCTATTGATGTTAGTAGTAAATACCTTGAAAACAAATAATAAAAGTAGCCAAAAAGGCTTAATATGTTAGCAAGATTTTTTGTTTTTAGACCTATTTTTGCATGGGTTATCTCTTTGGTAATAATGATTGCTGGAATTGTAAGTCTATATGTACTTCCAATGGAACAATATCCAGATATTGCACCTCCCCAAATCAATATCTCTACCACTTACACAGGAGCATCTGCACAAACTGTTGAAAATAGTGTTACTCAAATTATTGAACAACAACTAACAGGGCTTGATGGAATGATTTATTTCTCATCAAGTAGTAGCTCTTCAGGAAATTCAAGGATTAAAGTAACTTTTCAACAAGGAACTGATCCTGATATTGCACAAGTTCAAGTTCAAAATAAAGTTCAACAAATCCTTTCTCGTTTACCCGATGATGTACAAAAGCAAGGGTTAAGAGTTGTTAAATCACAATCAGATTTTTTATTATTAGCCTCATTATATGATGATACTGAAAAGGCAGAAAAAGCTGATATTGCTGATTATTTAGTAAGTAATCTTCAAGATAGTATTTCAAGACTTGAAGGTGTTGGAGATGTTCAGGTTTTTGGTGGACAATATGCGATGCGTATTTGGCTTGATCCAATAAAATTAGAATCCTATAATCTAATGCCCGCTGATATAGAATCAGCAATAAGCGCACAAAATTCTCAAGCATCTGCCGGTAAACTTGGTGGTTTGCCAGTTATAAGCGATCAACAATTAGCAGTAACAGTTACAGCTAGATCAAAATTTAAAACCGTACCAGAATTTGAGAATATTCTTGTAAAACATAATAGTGATGGCTCTTTTGTTAAATTAAAAGATGTAGCAAGAGTTGAAATAGGAGCTCAAACATATAGTAATATCACTGCTTTAAGTGGTAAACCAGCTTCTGGTATTGCTGTTCAACTAGCTTCTGGTGCAAATGCTATAAGAACCGCTAATAGTATAAAAGCACTTTTAAGTAAATATGAATCAAATCTACCAGTTGGTTATAAAATAGATTATCCAAGAGATTCAACACTTTTTATTCAAGCTTCTATTAATGAAGTAGTTAAAACCCTTTTAGAAGCTATTTTATTAGTTGTTTTAGTAATGTATATTTTCTTAAAAAGCTGGAGAGCAACCTTGATACCTGCTATTGCTGTTCCTGTTGTATTATTGGGAACCTTTGCTATTTTAAATGTTCTTGGTTATTCTATTAATACTCTTACTATGTTTGGAATGGTTTTATCCATTGGTCTTTTGGTTGATGATGCTATTGTTGTTGTTGAAAATGTTGAACGAAATATGAGAGAAAAAAAACTTCCCGCAAAAGAAGCCACTATTGTTTCAATGCAAGAAATCACAAGTGCTTTAGTTGGAGTGGCTACCGTACTTTCAGTGGTTTTTTTACCAATGGCATTTTTTAGTGGTTCAACGGGAGTTATTTATAGACAGTTTTCAGTTACAATTATCTCTTCTATGGTTTTATCTGTAATTGTTGCTTTAACTTTAACACCTGCTTTATGTGCAACTATATTAAAACCCCATGATGAAAATGAAAAACAAAAAGGCTTCACGCACTGGTTTGGAAGAAAATTTGAATCTTTTACTTCAAGATATAAAAACGGTGTTACAAAAGTATTACAAACACCTATTCGTTGGATGATTACTTATGTTTCTATTATTGGATTATTAGCTTTTGTATTTATAAAACTTCCAACAAGTTTTCTTCCAAAAGAAGATCAAGGTAGTTTAATGGTTCAATATACGCTCCCAGTTGGTGCAATCACATCAAGAACTGTTGAAGTAGCAGAGATTATAAAAAATTATTTCCTAAAAGAAGAAGCAAATAATATAGATAGTATTTTTACTATTTCAGGTTACAGTAGTAACAGTAGTGGACAAAATATCGGAACTGCTTTTATTTCTTTAAAAAGTTGGGATTTAAGACCTAATCTAAGTAGCCGTTCTGATATTATTGGTCAAAGAGCTGCCCAAACATTTGCAGATCCAAAATCACCTTATTTTATTCGTGATGCAAAAGTTATTTCAATGAATCCACCTGTTGTTCAAGGTTTAGGTCAAACAGATGGATTTGAATTTCAACTTCAAGCAGATGCTATAACTTCAAGAACAACTCTTGCAGAGGTAAAAGAAAAGATATTATTAGAAGCTGGTCAAAATAGTAAAATTAATTCAATTCGAGCAGATGGCTCAGACGATACTCCTCAGTTAAAAATCGAATATGATACAGCAAAAGCTTTATCTTTAGGTCTTTCTATGAGTAATATTGATTATACGCTTAGTGCTGCTTGGGCTGGTATTTATGTAAACGATTTTATTGATAGATCAAGAGTAAAAAGAGTTTATATTCAAGGTGATGCACCATTTAGATCAAAACCTGAAGATTTATATACATGGAAAGTTAGAAATACAAATGGAACTATGACTTCTTTTTCAGAATTTGCAACTACAAAATGGGAATATGGCCCAGAAGAATTAAGCCGTTATAACGGTTTTGCTTCGTATCAAATCCAAGGTTCAGCAAACAGTGGAATTAGTTCGGGAACTGCTATGGATGAGATGGATAAGATTGCTGATAAACTTTCAAATGGAACTATGCATTCATGGAGTGGACTTTCATATCAAGAGAGATTAGCAACTGGACAATCAGGATTACTTTATGCAGTTTCTATTCTAATCATCTTTTTATGCTTAGCTGCTTTATACGAAAGTTGGTCTGTACCATTTTCTATTTTAATGGTTGTACCATTAGGTATCGTAGGAGCCGTTTTAGCTGTTTATTTTAGAGGTTTAGATAATGATGTATATTTTCAAGTGGCACTTTTGACAACCATAGGATTGGCTGCTAAAAATGCTATTTTGATTGTCGAATTTGTGGATACCTCATACAAAAATGGTAAACCACTTCTTGAAGCTGCTATTGAGGGAGCAACTTTAAGATTAAGACCTATTGTGATGACTTCTCTAGCATTTATTGCAGGAATTATGCCACTTGCTTTATCAACAGGAGCTGGAGCAAATAGTAGAATTTCTATAGGAACTGGAATTGTAGGTGGAACTTTAACTGCAACTATTTTGGCTATTTTCTTTGTTCCATTATTTTTTGTTTTGATTAAAAAAGTTTTTTCGTCAAAAGGGGTGCAAAATGCTTAAAACAAATATTTCAATAGGACTTGCATTAATCCTTTTTACTGGTTGTTTTTCTTTAGAACCAAAACTAGAACCTTTAGATTCTAAAGTTATTCCCCTTGAATGGAATAATCCAGTTGATACAAAAACCCAAGAAGATTTAACTCAAATAAAACCTTCTTGGGGAAATTTTATTCAAAATGATACTTTAAAAAAAGTTGTTGAAATAGCAATAAAAAACAATAAAGATTTAAAAATAGCACTTTTAAATATTCAGTCAGCAAGGGCAACATATCGAATTTCAAGAGCAGATAGTTTTCCAAATATTAATGCAAATGCTGATGTAAGCCATGCAAGAAATATAAACTCTGCAAATGGAACTACAACTTCACATAATTATTCTGCAAATATTAGTGCTTCTTATGAAATAGATTTATTTGGAAAAGTACAAAGTCTAAATGAAAGTGCTTTACAGAGTTATCTTTCAACACAATTTGCAGCAAATACAGTAAAAGTTAGTTTAATTGCAGAAACAATTAATGCATGGCTTACAATAGCTACTCATAATGAACAATTAAGACTCTCAACTGAAACAGTAGAAAATCTAAAAAAGGCTTATGAACTCACACAAAAACGATTTGCAGCAGGTGTAATTTCCCAAGCAGATGTACTAGATGCAAGTGCGGCACTAAAAGAAGCACAAATAAATATAATTTCATATAACACAATGATAAAACAAGATAAAAATGCCTTAGAGTTACTTATTGCTCAACCTTTAAGTGAAGAACTTTTACCAAAAGAGTTTAAAGAATATGAAAATTGGCTGATTATTGTAAAAGCTGGAATTTCATCAAAAGTTTTATTAACACGACCTGATATAATGGAAGCTGAATATAATCTAAAAGCAAAAAATGCAAATATAGGAGCAGCAAGAGCTGCCTTTTTTCCTTCAATTTCTCTAACTGCAAATACAGGAATTGCAAGTAAATCACTCTCATCACTTTTTGATGGAGGTGCACAAAGTGTATGGTCATTTTCTCCAAATATAAATATTCCAATATTTAATGCAGGACAAAATAGCGCAAATCTAGATTATACCTATGCACAAAAAGATATAGCTCTAAATCAATATGAAAAAACTATTCAAACAGCATTCAAAGAAGTAAATGATGCACTAGCAACTAGAGCCACAATTAATGAACAAATAAACAAACAAAAAGAACTTGTAAATACCGTATCAAAAAGTTATAACCTCGCACTTGGAGCTTATAAAGTAGGAACTGGCTCGTATTTAAATGTTTTAATTTCGCAAAGAACTCTATATTCTGCTCAACAAAATTTAATTAGTAAATACCAAGAAGATTTAACAAATAGAGTAAGTTTGTATAGCACTATTGGAGGAAATGAGAAAGTTGAAGATATAAATAAAGAAAAACAATGAATATAGAATTTAGATTTTTACAAAAAGCTATTGTTGATAAAAACTATATTAGTTTTACTTACGAAGATAAAAGTTATAAAAATGTTAAACCTTTAAAATTGGATGATAAAAATAGAGTTCATTGTGATAAAGGTGTTTTTGAGTTTGGGAAGATTGGGAAATTGGTTGTTTTGAGGGAGAGGTTTTAAAGGTTTTTGACAAATTCAATATTATATTATACAATACTCTTAAAAGTACTATTAAGGATACTATTATGATAATAAATGCAAATGAAATAAAAACAAAAGGCGTTTCAATCTTTGCAAATCTTCTTGAAAAATTTGATGAATTAATCATTAATGTAAGAGGGAAAAACCAATATGTTGTAATTGATATTGAAAGATATAAAGAATTAAGAGCAAATGAACTTGATTTGGCATATTTGAAATCACTTCAAGATATAGAAAAAGGTAACTTCAAAGTACTAAGTGCAAAAGAACATATTGATGAGTTAAGAAATGAATTATAAATTAGTTATTACCGATGAATACAAAAAACGACTAAAAAAATTTCTAAAAAAACACCCTGATATGTTTGAAAGATATGCAAAATGCATTTTTATACTAGAAAATGACCCCTTTCATCCAAGTCTTAGACTTCATAAGTTAAAGGGAAAATTAGCAGATTTTCACTCTATTTCTATAAATATGGAATATAGAGTTATTATTGATTTTATAATTAGAGATAATGAAATTATTCCTATTGATATTGGTTCACATGATGATGTTTATTAAGAGATTTTTTTGAATATATTTTAATTTCTATCAGAAAAAACTATTTTATTAATGATTTCCCAACCAAATACCCACTCGCCCACGCAAATTGAAGATTAAAACCTCCCCTATTTCCTACTATATCTAGTACTTCTCCTGCAAAAAATAGCCCTTTGCACAACTTACTCTCATAAGTTTTATTATCTACCTCAGCGGTTCTTACTCCTCCGCCACTGGCTTCTGCATGTCCGAAACCTTGGGTGTCTATTATTTTTAGTTTCCATTGGTTTAGTTGGTAAGCTAAGGCTTTGATTTGTTTTGCGTTTACATCAGCTGCTTTTGTATCTATATTGATTTTGCAAATATCCAATAATACTGGTGCTATTTTATTTGATACCATTCCTGTTATTATATCTACGGCTTTTTGACTTGGGATAGTTTTGAAAAGTGTTTGGATTTGGTCACCTAGGTCATTTCTATTTATTTTTGGGAAGAAGTTTATTGCTATTTTTACATCTTGGTATTGGCTTAGATTTAAAACTGCTAGTTGTGATATATCTAATATTGCAAAACCTGAAACTCCATAACTTGTGAACAGCACATCTCCAAAAATCTCTTGCTCTAAATTTCCGTTTACATATAGGCTTACATTACACTCTTTTTTTACACCTTGAAGTTTTCCATTGTAAGTATTATCAGTTTTTAGTCCTACAAGGGAAGGGTATGTTGGATTGAAACTATGTCCAAATTTTGAAGCAAAGTCTAAACCACTTTCGTTTGCATTTAGTTGTGGAGCTGCACCTAAACCATTTGATACTACTACTTTATCATATGATTTATATTCATTCTCTTGGGTTTTGATATTGAACTTATCTTCTACTTTTTCAATATCTGTTATCATTGATTCTAAATATATATTCACACCCAATTCTTTTAATGCTAACTCCAAAAGATTAGTTACAGATTTTGCTTCATTTGATAATGGATATACTTTTCCACTTGGTTTTATATCTAGTAAAAGTCCTATACTTTTGCAGAATTTTTCAAAGGCTTTGAAATCAAACTCTTTTAGTGCAAAACTTGTAAAGTCTGGATTTTCTCCTAGATAGTTTTTTGAAGTTATTTGATTGTTTGAGATATTACATCTTCCATTTCCACTTGCAAGTATCTTTTTACCTATACCTTTGTTTGCATCAAATAAATCCATTTGTAAATTTTTGTTTAATCTTTTGGCAGTAATGGCGGCAATTATTCCTGCTGCTCCTGCTCCTATTATTGCTATTTTCAAATTTTTCCTTTAGTAAAACACTGCAAACCAAATAGTTGGTTCATTTAAACTTGTAAATTTTACTCTATGTTTTTGCATTACTTTAATATTTATACAATCACCTTTTTTTAGCTCTATTTCAAAATCTTCAAATTCAAGTATTGCAAAACCTTCTAAAAGTAAAATAAATTCACTTTTTTCTTGCTCATACCAAAAATTTTCTGGTGAAGTTTGACCATTTGAAACTATTTTTTCTATTTTTATTGTTTCATTTTTGAAAATTTCAAAAAAAAATTCTTCTGTTTTATCTACTATTATTTTCTCAAAAATGTTATATTTTTCCATATAGAAACTGCCCAAAATATTGATTTATTGGTATTTTAACTTAAATTTACTTAATCATCTGATATAATCTTGACAGATTTAATTGAGTTATTAATCTACACCCTATTTAAAGGGTATTATATTAATTGTGATTAAATTACTTGACATTGATAAAAAAATGTTCTATAATTTCAACATATAAAGAAAATAACAAAAAAAATGAAAGGGAAAAAATGCAAAACGAAACTATAGCAATACATGCAGGTTATAACAAAAAAGAAGGTTATGGAACAATGAGTGTTCCAATTTCTCAAACAACAGCTTATGCTTTTAGAGATTCTGAACATGCTGCAAATTTATTTGCCCTAAAAGAATTAGGTCCAATCTATACTAGATTAAATAACCCAACAACTGATGTTTTAGAACAAAGATTTGCAGCCCTTGAAGGTGGAGCTGCTGCTATTTGTACATCTTCTGGACAAGCAGCATCATTTTATGCGATTGCAAATGTAGCTGAAGCGGGAGATAATATTCTTATTTCTGATAAATTATACGGTGGAAGCGTTACTTTATTAACTTACACTATGAAAAGATTTGGAATTACAGCAAAAGTATTTAAAAGTGATGATGCTTCTGATTTAGAAAGTTTAATTGATGATAAAACAAAAGCTATTTATTTTGAATCATTATCAAACCCTCAAATTGCAATTCCTGATGTGGAAAAAATTGCAACTATTGGGAAAAAACATGGTGTTTTAACTATTTGTGATAATACAGTTGCAAGTGCTGCATTATTTAATCCAATTAAATGGGGAATAGATGTTGTAGTTCATTCAACTTCAAAATATACAAATGGTCAAGGAACTGCAATTGGTGGTATTGTAGTAGAAAGAGACGGATTAGCTGAATTCTTTAAAGCTAACTCAAATAGATATTCACATTTTACAACTCCTGATGAGTCATATCATGGATTAGTTTATACTGATGTTCCTCTTCCAAATTTTTGTTTAAGAATTAGATTATCACTTTTAAGAGATATTGGAGCAGTTCCAGCACCTTTTAATTCATGGTTGTTAATTCAAACATTAGAAACATTAAGTTTAAGAGTTGATAAACATTCAGATAATGCTTTAGAAGTTGCTAAATTTTTAGAATCACATCCAAAAGTAAAATCTGTAAATTATCCAGGATTAAAATCTAACAAATATTATGATAAAGCTCAAAAATATTTCAAAGGTGGAAAATCATCTGGACTTATCTCTTTTGATGTTGAATCATTTGAAGAAGCAAAAAGAGTTATTGATAGTGCAAAACTATTTAGTGTAGTTGTAAATATTGGAGATAGTAAATCACTTATTGTTCATCCAGCATCTACAACTCACTCACAAATGAGTCCAGAAGATTTAGCAAAAGCTGGTGTAAATCCTGTAACGATTAGACTTTCTATTGGTTTAGAAAATACTGTTGATCTTATTGAAGATTTAACTCAAGCATTAAATTAAGAAATTAATAAAATGCCATTAATTTCAACAAAAGGTGTATACGGTTTAACAGCCATGTATGAGCTAAGTAAACATCAAGAAGATACACCCATGCAAATCAAAGAAATATCTGCAAATGCAAATATTCCTCAAAATTACTTAGAACAACTTTTAAGTAAATTAAGACGAGCAGAACTTGTGAAAAGTATAAGAGGGGCAAGAGGTGGTTACATCCTTGCTAGAAGTGCTAAAGAGATAAAAATAGTTGATATTTTAATTGCTTTAGAGGATGATATAAAGATTATAGATTCAAAAGCAGATAATCCGATTTTGAATATTTTCTTTGATGAATCTAAAAATAGTATGAAGAAAATCTTTGATATTTCTCTAGATAAACTAGATGAATATCAAGAAAAATACAATGAATTTTTACATTATAATATATAACTTAAATAAAGGAAAACAAAATGAAATACGCAAATAACATAACAGAATTAATTGGTAACACACCTTTAGTAAAATTACAAGGTGCAACAAACGCTAGTGGAGCAACAGTTTTAGGGAAATGTGAATTTATGAATCCATCACATTCAGTAAAAGATAGAATTGGTACAAATATGATAAATGCAGCTTTAAAAGCTGGATTAATCAAAGAAGGAACAACTGTAATTGAGCCAACAAGTGGAAATACTGGAATTGCCTTAGCTTCTGTTTGTGCTGCTCTTGGAATTAAATTAGTTCTTACAATGCCATCATCAATGAGTATTGAAAGAAGAAGATTATTAAAAGCTTTAGGAGCTGATTTAGTATTAACTGCACCTGAAAAAGGGATGAAAGGTGCTATTGAAAAAGCTGTTGAATTACAAGAAGAGACTCCAAACTCTTTTATTCCTCAACAATTTGCAAATGAAGCAAATCCAGAAATTCACAGACTTACAACTGCAAAAGAAATTTTAGCAGATACAGATGGGAAAATTGATATTTTCGTAGCTGCTATTGGAACAGGTGGAACAATAACTGGAACTGGTGAAGTTTTAAAAGCTCATAATCCAAATATCCAAATTATTGCAGTTGAACCTGAAGCATCTCCTGTTTTAAGTGGTGGAAAACCAGGACCTCATAAAATTCAAGGAATTGGAGCTGGGTTTGTACCAGATGTTTTAAATACAAAAATTTATGATGAAGTAATTCAAGTATCAAATGATGATGCAATTATGACTTCAAGAAAAATTGCTCAATCTGAGGGATTACTAGTTGGTATTTCTGCTGGTGCAAATATTTATGCAGCAGAATTAATTGCATCAAGACCTGAAAACAAAGGTAAAACTGTTGTTACAATTTTATGTGACACAGGTGAAAGATACTTAAGTTCTGGTTTATATGATTATGATGAAGAGTAGAAATACTCTTTATCAATAAAAAAAGGAAATAAATGCACGAGAAACCATATAGATCAATTGTAAAAGCGATTTCGTGGAGAACAGTAGGAACAATTGATACAATCATTGTTTCTTATTTTATTACTGGAAATTTAATTATGGCAGCTTCAATTGGTTCAATTGAAGTTATTACAAAAATGGCTTTATACTATTTTCATGAAAGAGCTTGGAACAAGTTATCTTTTGGAAGAGTAAAACCTCCAGCAACTGATTATCAAATTTAGGTTATAAAATGAGTAATAAAGAGTTAATACAAAACATAAATAAAGAGTTAGAAAATAAATCTACACAAGAAGTAATTGAATATTTTTTAACAAAATTAAATAACAAGTTGCTCAAAAATGTTAGGTATGAAAATACATCAATTTCCCACCTATTTCATTTCTGAGTCTATTGAATCCAAGACTGTCATGTCCAAAAGCTTGAGTGTCCT